>NZ_JBARYM010000464.1:0-1620 GCF_049647865.1 Tunicatimonas sp.
TCGCCATCGGGATTGATAAGCGCTTTAATACGGTTTTGTTGGTGAGGTTTTAGCACGTCGGTAACTAGAAAATCTACGCTAACCACCAAGCTAATTACTGCTACTGCGGTCGCCGAGATCGTAATAATACGCTTGGTCTTCCGCGAGTTGATACCGATAAGGAGAAACGCGGTAACGACTACAGCAATAATTAAATATACTTGATTGACAAATAGCGTAAGCACAAATAAAATTACAGCAGCTATACCAATTCCCAGCAATAAGGGCGAGAAGCCCTCCCGATAAAAAACCAGTACAAAGGCGGCGTATACCATTGCGGTTCCGGTATCACCCTGAAGGATGATTAAAATAGCCGGAAGTGCAATGATAGCAAATAATGTTAGCTGAGATTTAAGATTATAGAACACCCGGTTATTCGTGCTAAGGTATTTGGCTACCGCCAGAGCAGTAGCAAATTTAGCGAATTCCGAAGGCTGCATCCGAAATGAGCCAATAGTAAACCAAGATTTAGAACCCGCTACTTCTCGCCCAAAGAGCAGCACAAAGATTAAAATAAGAACAATGCCTCCGTAAAAGAAATAGGCAAACGAACTATAGAAACGGAAGTCTACCAGCATGACGATAGTGACTAGAATAGCTGCCGCACAAATCCAAATCAACTGTTTTCCTGATCGCAAAGACATATCAAAAATGCTTTGATCAGCCTGCACATCGTACACCACCGCAAATATATTGAGCCACCCTAATGATACTAATAGTAAGTACAATACGATTGTACCCCAGTCCAGACGGTTAGTTAATTGGTCGCTATCTCTCACAGCTAGTAAATAAAATCTCCGTTCAAAATATACTCCTCCATATGCGGTCGTTCGGTACAGCCTTTCAAGTACCGTTCAATCATTAGTCCTGAAATACCACCAGCCGCTCGGGCTCCTTGTCCTGCATTTTCTACGTAAACGGCTACAGCAATTTTCGGATCATCCTTCGGGGCAAACGCAATAAATACTGAATGATCTTCCTCTCCCCGATCTTCATTATCAACGGTTCCGGTTTTGCCACATACTTCAATATCGGGAAGGTTCGCTCGCATTCCCGTTCCCCGAGTAATTACGTCCGACATCGCTTCTACTGCTATTTCAAAGTGTTCAGAACTTACCTTGGTGTAGTTCTTTTCCTGGTACTGGGCCAGAGGTTGCCCATCTTCGCCAATAGATTTTATCATATGCGGGGTAATATAGTAACCACGATTAGCAATAATTGCTGCCAAGTTAGCCATTTGCAATGGCACAATCTGTAGCTCTCCCCGTCCGATAGCGTTAGAGTAAATAGTGGAAAATTTCCAGCGGTTGTCCCCGTATATTTTGTCGTATAGTGAAGGGCCTGGTACGTAGCCGGCCCGTTCGTGCGGTAAATCAATACCTAAGGGCTGACCTAACCCAAAGCTCATTACGTATTCACGCCATTTTTCCAGACCAATCTCAGTGTCAACAAATGTATTTTCAGAGACACCCTGATTTAGCAATCGTCGGTAAACATTCCAGAAGTACGGATTGCACGATACCTCGATCGCCCCCCGCAAGTCTTGGTTCGTATGAGGGCCGTGGCAGGCAATAATACCCC
>NZ_JBARYM010000465.1:0-5994 GCF_049647865.1 Tunicatimonas sp.
GTATTGAGGCTACCCGCCTAGTAAAGGAAGCCTATCCCAATACTCGAATCCTGATTCTGTCCATGCACGATCAATTAGAGTTTATTCTGGACGTAATTCAGGCGGGAGCTTCGGGCTACGTGTTAAAGGACGCTCAGAACTTAGATTTGCCTAGTGCTATTAGAGTGTTGGGTCAAGGCAATTCTTATTACAGTGAAGCAATCTCTCAGAAGCTAGCTAGTTATTTAGTGCAAGTGCACAGCCCCTCTTTAGTGGCTAACGTAGAGAATCCACCCAAGCTGACCCAGCGCGAGCAAGAAGTGCTAGCACTAATTGGGCGGGAACATACTAACGAGGAAATTGGGGAAATGCTATTTATTAGCACCAACACCGTACTCACTCACCGGAAGAACCTGATTAAAAAACTTAACGCTCGCAATACTGCCGGTCTAATAAAAACTGCTACCAAACTCGGCTTAATATAAAGATATTTATATTTTTTTATGTAAATAACCTATCACTATTTCTAGTGAAATTGACAAAAGTTCATCTTCAGTAGGATGAATACTAGAACTAATAATTAGGCATTTCGTTGTAATGAACAAGTTACTGACTGCTCTTCATTAGCATTTTTTTTCCTTTAATTTTTTACTATAAAGTTTACTCAACTTTTTTGAAAGAATATTGTCAAGTAGCTTACTAGCCTATCCGAAAATATTAATCGTGTCAATTATTTTAAGATAGATTAAGGTATGTAGCTTTGATAGGTACACTAGCAAGGAGTAAGCTTTTGTAAGCAAACTGGTAACTAACTTTAATTATTCAAAAGATAAAGTTACTACCGAGCGGATTTTGAAAGTATTGCTATTACTGATAGCCTTATTATATTTGCAACTATGTCAAAGAAGGCTATCACGCTAATCTAAAAATAGTTTTATTACTCATACAAATAACCTATCACTAGAAGTAGTGATACTGTCAGAAATTCATCCTTATAAATCAGTATTTTACCCCTTAAAACCTTCATTTCGTTAGGTTTTGATGTCCGCTTCTACTACTTTTCCGTTAGATAAAAACAAAAGCGAGGGTGCCTTATTTCATTTTTTTTAAGGCGCAACCTCTTCAAATTAGAAGAGGTATTTTTTAAACTGCGGGTTGAGCACTCCTCTGTGAGTTTGCTCACCCCTTTTTTAGGAAAAGCTAAGTTCATCAAGCGTTTTTTTGCGGACTTAGTACGTATGAAGTAGTGAACTTATGAATGAATCTAAACCAACCGGTTTCGCTCGACTGTCGTTAACTGAGCAAGCCAATATTATCAAGAGTGTCACTACGTTGGTGGCCACGCGGAGTACAGCGCGCTATCGGATGGAGCTTTATGAGTTAAACCCACTGTTTGTAGAACTTTCTTTCACGAAGTACCGAGAGTTCAAATCAATAAAAGAAATTAAATATATTAATAATTCAGATGACCTAAAGCCGTATCTGGATGACATTAAATTACCGGTGGATTACGCCTAAACATATGATTTTTAATAAACCACTGCTGATATGCTATTTATCAGCATTAGGTAATTCATATTTAATTTTGATCGGCTATTTAGCAGATCGAAAGCAACACAAAAAATAGTTATTAACACCCGGCTTGAAGGGACATGAAATTTACGAGTAGGTATGACCGGATTTGAAAATAATGATCGTTACTTATTAGCGCAGCAAGCCTGCGCAATTCGCAAAATAGGAGAGATGGTAGCAGAGCGCTACACTTGGCTACGTCGCCAAGAACTCTACGCAATTGATCAGGCATTTGTAGAACTATCGTTTAGTCGCTACCGAAAAAAGGCTTCAGTAGAAGATATAAAGCACATTCAAGATGTAGATGGGTTGAAGCCTTATTTAGATAAAATAAAACTAAGTATATCTCCATGAGCACATCAAATTTAAAGGCTATAACTTCCCCGCATCAGTTGCTAGACTACTATCTACAAATGCTGCATAACGCTAAAGTTAGCCAAATAAAGATGTTTGCTAATTGGGCTAGTGTTCCTTACGATCAACTCTTCAGAACATTTTTGGTAGAGCAGCAGCAAGTAGTGTTACAACAGTATGATAGTCTTAAATCATTGGAGGGAGTTTTTAACGTACTTTTTCCAGGAGGAGTCTGTCGCCCGGTAAATTGCTTGCTCCACGAAGCAGATCAAGTAGCTCAACTTTCAGGAAGCGATATAGGCTTAGCTGAGCCACTGCTAATGCAACTTGTTCAGTGTATAAAACAGTATGAAATAACCACCGCTCGGTCAGCAATTACCTTAGCCTATAGCATAAAGGAACAAAAAATAGCTAATATGCTGGCTACTATTTCTTTGGAGGATAGTGAGGCTTTTTTGCAGCTTCAAAACTTATTAAATACTTATTGGCGAAGTACTGAACCGGTTTACTCTACTGAAATAGAGGCGTAGCATGACAGTGCAAAATTTCTTCGTATTTAAATGTACTATATATTATGTTAGATTTTTCTTCGAGCCGACAATTACTTATTTCTTACGTAAGAGAGCTAAAAGACATTAAAACTAAGCAGATTCGGCTTTATACTCAATGGACTGACTATGACTACTCTGATCAGTTTAACCACTTTCTTAGCGAACAAAAGGAGAAGGTTTCTCAGCAACATATAGCTTTAAAGACACTGATTGATACTTGGAAGGGGCGCACATCTCAACAGACTCACAATATAGTGCCAAGTTTGCTTTATCAAGCTGAGCAAATTGAACGCTATTCTCAAAGTAAAAGTGAATTTATCTCAGTAGAGCCAATAATAGCTCAAGTATTGCAAGGGGTAATCCATCATGAATTAGCTATTGTTCGGGGAGCAATAACCTTAGCCCGTACGCTAAGGGAACCCATTATAGTTGGTACTCTAGTAAATGTGTTAGAAGGGCAGGAAAAGGCGTATTTACAGCTTCGCGATTTTGAGACCGAAGTGAGTGTAGAGAATGATTACAATACGAAGGTCACCTAACACACTTTATGTATGTTATAGAAGATTCAGTATGAGGATTAGGTTAGTTTGTGTAGTAGTAATAGAGGGGGGAGTCCCTCCTCTTTTACTTTTTTAATTAAAAATACTAATGCTCGTATTTATGAGAAACCCTATTTAGAAGGTAGGCTTGTCGGGCGAGCGGATGGCGTACCAATTATTCTTCGCGGCTCATGGGGTGACGCTCGCAGTAATGGCACTGATGAAATTGATAGAAACTATTTTGCCGCGTAATTAACACATTAATGAAATATACGGAGCTATCCCAACAGAACCTATTTGTATGTTATCTGCAAGAATTGTACGATACCAAAACTCAACAAATTGCCTATTATACTTATCAGGCTCTGCACAATCACTTTGGCCAGCTCAGTAGCTTTCTGGCTAAACAACAGGAAAGTACTGCCAAACAACGCGATGCTTTAGAAATATTGGCTAATTCACTGTCTATTTATCTATCGGAGGAAGCTTACAGTCCGGTCCGGAATCTATTTCGCGATGCTAAAGAGGCTTACCATTCTACTCATGGGAACAATAATCTTGAAACAGCCAATTCAGCGATAGCACACCTACTGCAAGAAGTAAAATACCACGAGATGGTTGTTGGCCAGGAGGCTCTTACGCTAGCCTGTAACCAGCAAGAAATCAAAGTAGCTAGTGTACTTTCCAAAATTTTAGATAAAGATGAGCAAGCGTATTTACAGCTTCGGAACTTTACCATGCGCTCAAGAAAACAAAGTAGTAGCTACGAGTATGAGCGTTGAATAGTTCGAGTTACTAACTCTAGCAATAGCATAAACCTTCGCATTTACTTCAATTGTATTTGTTAGAGATAAACAGAGCAGTTAGTTAGCCTATTGTACTACCCAAAGAGATGCTTTACTCAGTAAAGTAGGCAATTTAGGAGTTGAAGTAGCTCATTTTGTCTTTTAACTATCCCTTTTCCCCTCATGTTCTCAATTTGCCCACTTCAATAGTACCGGAAGAAAGCTATCTTTTTTTTGCTATACCTTCTCACTGTCCTAACGCAGTCGTTGTTGGCACCCACTTGGTGCCGCCGGGGAAGTATAATGAAATAGAGTTTAACTAGAACATATTAACCATTTCCTCAACCTACTTTCTCATCACTGCAATTATATTCCCTGAAAATAGGTTATTAACCACCTTATACTTAATCTTATCAATGGATCATCAGCTACCTAATGTAAAATAGCTACCAAGACTTCCGCCCCAATGGACGACCCTACACCACCGCCGTCTTCTAATTCACCCAGCTTTACGATTGTAGGTATAGGAGCTTCAGCCGGAGGATTATCGGCTTTGCGATCTTTCTTTGCTGGTTTCCCGAAGGATAGCGGCCTGGCGTTTGTCATCGTGGTGCATTTGAACCCCAAAAAAGATAGCCATTTGGCCGAGCTGTTAGAAAAGCACGTATCTATGCCGGTGCAGCAGGTTACCGAAACAGTTCCTATTGAACCTAACCATATATACGTTATTCCCCCCAATGCCAATCTGGATACTATTGATACCCATCTGCGATTATCTAAACTAGAGGAACAGCGCATAAAGCGCGCCCCCATCGATCATTTTCTCCGCACCCTAGCCACCACTCATCCCCATCACGCTATTGGGGTTATCCTCACCGGAGTGGGTTCCGATGGCACGTTAGGAGTTCGCGAAATTAAGGGCAAGGGAGGTATGGTGATTGTGCAAGACCCTACCGAAGCCGAATTCGACGGGATGCCCCAGAGTGCCATTGCCACTGGGCTAGCCGACCAAGTGCTGTTATTAAAGGAAATGCCGGAAGCTATTATTCGCTTTGCCCGAACCAACCCTAAAGTGGAAATACCCCAGGACGAAGAGCCGCCCGTAAAAAGCGCTTTAGAGGAAAATTACTCCCAGGCAATTCATAAAATATTTACTCAGATACAGAACCGTACGGAGCGCGACTTTAGTCGCTACAAATCTTCAACCATTTTTCGCCGTATTACCCGCCGGATGCAAATCCATCAACTAGAGCATCTTACCGACTACCTGACGCTACTGCGGGAGCAGCCCGAGGAAGTGCAGGCCCTAGCCGACGATCTGCTAATTACCGTAACCAGTTTCTTTCGCGACCCGGATGTGTATAGCCATCTGGAGAAGCAGGTGATTCCCAAATTGTTCGCTAACAAAAGATCAAATGAGAGTATTCGGGTTTGGAGCGTAGGCTGCGCTACCGGCGAAGAGGCCTATTCGCTAGCGATGCTGTTTGTCGAGCAAGCTCCCCAGTTAATCTTACCGCCCTTAGTTCAGATTTTTGCTACTGATTTGCACGAGTCTTCCCTCCAGCAGGCTCGGGAAGGGTTCTACTCCGGTGATATTACCGCCGATGTGAGCCCTGAGCGCATTAAACGGTTCTTTATAAAAGAAGCTGGTGGCTACCGTATTCGTAAGGAGATTCGGGAAATGGTGGTGTTTGCTCCCCACAACCTACTGGGCGACCCGCCCTTCTCGCGCCTCAACCTAATTGTCTGCCGGAACTTGCTAATCTACCTTCAGCGTAGCATTCAGCGCGATGTTTTCGAGCTGTTCCACTACGCTTTACTTCCCGACGGCTACTTGCTGCTGGGCTCTTCCGAGACTACCGAAAATGCCGACTTATTTATATCTGAAGAGAAAAAGCTCTGCCTGTACCGAAAGCGAAACGTGCCCGGGCCCGATCTGCATCTTCCGGTCTTTCCTCCCCTCCGAAGCCGAATTGGTCGGAAAGTAGAGCCCCCCCAATCTGAGGGTGAACCCATCGCTTACGGCACGCTGCACCAACATATGGTGGAGCGCTACGCCCCGCCTAGTCTACTGGTCACTCCCGACGACAAGGTAGTTCACCTGTCGGAAAATATGGGACGCTATCTAATCCATCCGGGAGGAAAAATTACGGCTAATGTATTTAAACTAGTGCGCAAAGAGCTTCGTATTGAGCTACGGGCTGCCCTGTATGC
>NZ_JBARYM010000466.1:0-7409 GCF_049647865.1 Tunicatimonas sp.
ACCTGCCAGTTACGCCAATTACTGACCTGAAAGTGCACCAGCAAGATTTGGTGGTAGCTACACAGGGTCGGTCTTTCTGGATACTGGATGATATAACCCCACTACATCAAATTAGCACAGAAACAGCCCAAGCTGAAGTTTACCTGTTTAAACCGAACACCGCTTATCGAACCCAGATTCGAGGCTACCGAGGTGAAAATGTGCCGACGGACAGACCGAAGGGTGCCGTCGTCTATTATTCTTTGGATGCCAACGTAGATAGTTTGTCGTTGTTAGTTTTAGATAGTCAAGGTCAGGAAATTTGCTCTTTCTCCAGCGAAGAAGAGGAGGATAAATTATCGGCCGAGGCCGGGTTACAAAAATTTGTCTGGGACATGAAGTATCCTAAACCAGATTTGGTTGACGGCGCGGTGATGTCACTAAGCTACACTGATGGGCCCATGGCCGCCCCCGGCACTTATCAGGTAAAATTGGTAGCCGACGAGAAGGAAATCATCCAACCGTTTGAACTGAAGGCTGATCCCCGCTGGGAGAGTACTACCGAAGATTTACAAGCTCAATTTGACTTAGCCGTTGCAGTACGAGATACATTGACCGCTGTACACGATCTTATTCGTACTATTCGTAGTGCCCGCACGCAGATTAATGAAATTGCCGAGCGAAGTAAAAGAGCCGAATACCAGATTAAGTTGGGGGGCGAAACAAAAGAGTTATCGGAAAAACTTACTGCTTTAGAGGAGGAATTAATTCAGACTCGAAACGAAAGCTCGCAAGACCCAATTAACTACCCAGTAAAGTTGGATAATCAGTACAGTTATTTATACACTGTGGTGCACTCGCAAGATGCACGCCCTATCCAAAGCAGTTACGACCGACTCGATGATTTAAACGCTAAGCTAGCCCAATATCGCCAACAGTTTGATGAACTACTGCAAATCGATATTCAGGCTTTTGAAGAGACCATTGAAAATGCTGGCATTCCTCGGTTAATTTTGGATAATTCATCGCGGCGGTAGTTGTAAAGACTAATAGACGCAGTTCTCAGTTCGGCGAGTATAGGTGATCTGAACGATCTTCCAACCTTCACCACTACGGTAAAGCTGAAAGGCATTCACTCCGCAGTGGCTAAAAGTGTTGCCTCGGTAAAAGCGGTAGGGAGTCCAGGCAGCAGCTAGTGCCTCATCTATCCTTATTTCGTAGTCACGCACCCGTTCATCCCACACTTCGGAATGGGGGGTAGCTAATGCCTTTAAAAACTGAGTAATGGGTGATTCACGTAGCTGAACTGTACCATCAGAATCCTCAACAATGAGAAACCGAGCTTCGGATGATAATATTGATCTCAGCTTGATGGTATCCGCAGTACGCATTCCTTCAAATAGTTGCTCTATAGTACGTTTGACAGAATCTTCGGCGGTTTGAGCCAAAATTTTTGAAGAGTAGAATATTATAAAAAAGGTTAAAACTAGGAGGTTCCGGATCATCATATAACGTATTAATTGAAATTTTAGGGAAATAATATGTATTTTAGGGAGGTTTTACGTAAGCGATGTGAATCAAAAGGCACTGATCGATGTTATATAATTGTGATAAAATTCTAGCAATAATACTGGCTTCGCGTGGTTATTGCTCAAAAGAATGCTCATATTCAAACGAATAATCTATGCTTAAATTTAAATATAATTGGATAGTAACCCTCCTGATAGTACCACTACTTTGGAGTTGTCAGGAAGATGAAGAGGTGGTCACCCCACCTATTACTGATATTGAAGTAAGCTTAGTTGACACCACTTTTCAGATAATGCGGGAGTGGTACCTATGGAATGCGGAGATGCCCAATGTCAATCCTGACGATTTTGAAACTGCGGACGCATTAATTGACGCCCTTCGTAATCCGCTGGATAAATGGTCCTATATTGAAGAAGAAGAGGCCTACGATAATTTCTTTAATAACGCTCAGTACGAAGGCTACGGCTTTCGGTGGGGGCTTGATGAGCAAGATCAGCTTAGAATTGCTTTTACCTACCGTGATTCACCTTTTGGAAAGTTGGGGGTAGACCGAAGCTGGATAATCAATAAGATTAATGGAAAGAGTATGTCTTCTATTTTGGCTAACGACGGGGTTACTAAGGAAATAGCGGAATCTACTAACACCTTCGAACTCATTGATGATCAAGGCAATATTATTACCGAAACTTTAACAAAGGCTACGATTGGTATTAATACGGTGCTTCACCATCAGATTTTTGATGTAAGTGGTACCAAAGTCGGTTACCTGGTTTTTAATAGTTTTTTGGCCACTTCCATTGATGAGCTAAAGCCTATATTTCAGGAATTTAACCAAGCAGGAATTGATGAGTTGGTGCTGGATCTACGTTACAACGGCGGGGGACGGGTGAATGTGGCGGAATATATGGCCGCCAATATTGCCGGAAACCGAGCGAGCGGTCGCAACTTTATTGAGTATATATTTAACGAACTGCAGCCGGAACAAAATCAAGATGTAACTTTTAATCAACCTGACTATCCACTGGATTTAGATAGGCTGATTGCAATAACCTCTAAAAGTACGGCTTCAGCCAGTGAGTTGGTGATTAATGGGTTAGCCCCGTTTATGGATGTGGTAGTGATTGGCGAAAATACCCACGGCAAACCGGTAGGTAGCTTCCCCTTTAAGTTCGGTGGCTACGCTATCAATCCTATCAGCTTCAAAATTGCTAATGACAATGGCGAAGGCGAATACTTTCGTGGTTTCGCTCCCGATGCTTTTGTGCCAGATGACTTAGCGCATAAGTTCGGCGATCCTCTGGAAGCTCGCTTGCAAGAAGCTTTGTACTTTATTGAAAATGGGCTATTCTTAAACGGAACTGCCCGATTAGAACCTTCGGTTGCCAAGCACCAAATTGAGTGGACAGGTTTCCGGCGGGAGATAGGTGCTTACTAAAAAAGCCATACAAAAAGCATCGCAAAAGTGATGCTTTTTTATTTTTGAACTATGTTTAAAAAAATTCATTCTACGAGTTCGTTTTTTCTCGGGCTAATATTACTTATCGTTGCGTTTTCTTGCCAGACCGAAGATGACGGTCCGGTAGTAATTAATGAGTACTTAATTGATTACGAGGAGGTTGCTTCATTTTCAGGGCAAGAGTTAAGGGTGATTGCCGCTTTTGCGGGATTTAGTGAATACCAAGATTTAATTGAGTACGGACTTACGCTTTACACAGTAACTTATTTTACCAAATTCAGGGGCGATCAAGTAGAGGCTTCGGGCGTAGTAGCACTACCTCAGGGAACCGAGCAATTTCCACTAATGCTAGCGGCTCATGGCACAATTGCAGATAACCAACGGGCCCCTTCTAATCTAAATTTTAGCCAGATCAATGCTTCAGGATTTGAGCTATTCGCATCTTTCGGTTTTGTTAGCGTTATTCCAGATTACCTGGGATTTGGTGCTTCGAGTAGCTTAGTACATCCTTATTTTGATTATGAGTCTTCAGCGCAGTCTTCGGTAGATATGTTAAAAGCTACTCAGGAGTTTCTCACTGAACAGGAAATCACCTTTAGTAATGATTTGTTCTTAACAGGTTACTCTCAAGGAGGCTATGTAGCGGTAGCCACTCTTAAGTATTTAGACGAAAATCCCGATGAACTACCTAATACGGAAGTGGTAGCTACTGCCGCTGGGGCGGGAGGTTATAATATTCGGCAAGGAATGGAGATGATTTTGCAGGGAACTACCTATCCGGTTCCGGCCAATCTAGCTTATTTAGTTTATGCGTATCAGCAGACAAATAATTGGTCTCGACCTTTAACTGACTTTTTTCAGGAGCCGTTTGCTTCTCAAATTCCTGACTTATTTGATGGAAGTAATAGCACTGGGTTTATCAACAGTCAGTTGCCAACTATTTTGAACGATTTATTTCAGCCTGACTTTCTCGCAAATATACGCAACTCATCAGATAGCGAATTTCTAACTGCTTTGGAAGAAAATAGTGTTCATGATTGGGCACCTCAAACACCATTGCGACTATTTCACGATATTAAAGACGATGTAGTTCCGGCCGAAGTATCGGAGAATACGTTTGAAACAATGCAGCAGAATGGAGCTACCGAGGTATTATACTTCCCCTATGATTTAGCTCCTACACATCAAGAAGCGGCTCAGCCAATGTATCTTCAAACTATTCCTTGGTTCAATTCCCTAAGAGATTTTTAGCTAACGATCTGACACTGTTGCTTGACTAGGCATTAAAAACATACTCTGGTCAGGAGGAATATTGTCAAAGGTGACACTCCGATATTTAGTTACCCCTCGCTGCTCACCTAATGAGTCATTTTCCCAACGATAAGAAGTTACTTGTAAGGGTACCGCCAACCCATCCACCGTTTGCCATTCGTCATAAACTCTAGCACTATATCGGTCAGCAGGCGACTGCGAGAAATAGGTGACAGTATACAATAGCACCCGCAACTGGTGAGTATCTTGGTCAAAGTACGCCCGGTATTCATCATTAGCGGCATCGCCAACATCAGATTGGTACGTAATCCGTAAACCATCGTGCATTTTCCCTTGAAACTCACGAGCTTCCAGTTGCTCATAACTAATGCCGGGATCAGCCAGAACAAATGGTAAAGCAAAGAAGTAAAACTGCAAGTTATGATAAAACCGGGCTGAAGAGCCAGGATAGGCGGAAGTGTCAGGACTAACCCATACCTGCTGACCGTCGAAGCCAATAGTATATTGGTCGTTGTTTAAGAGTACTTTTCGGGTCTTTAGGGCAATTAGCTGATGATCAACTATTTCCTCCCCTCGGTACACGTCATATTCTAGTTTTTCAAAAGATTTCCAGCGATCAAGACCACCGTGGGCTTTTAATGCTTGCTGAAGTACTGTTGGGTATTCCGCCGTAACTTCAGTTGTATTGGAAGAATTATTAGATTTAGTCTCTGCTTCGTTTTTCTCCGGTGAGATACATCCAAAGAAGAGACAAGCGAAAAACGTAGTAGCGGAAAGAAATTGGAATAGATGCATAATATGGGTAGAACACTATTAAGGATAACGGAAATTAAGAGTCACTATTCGTATGATCTCCCATAATAACCCATTGACTATTAATATTACAAAACATAGGCATTAAATGATCGCCTATTTCTCCTGCATCGCGGTCTATTGTCTAACAGCCGACCATTTGATAAGCTTCTGGAACCAATTGATTTAAGTTGATAATACGAAAGGTGAGCGGTCCCATTGCTACTTGACTGGAAAACTTAGTTTGATAGCGATGATAAGTTTTGTGAAAGCACTAGGGAATATCATCTCTAAAGCTTCCGAATACGTATGTTTTTAAACCAAATGGGGTCGCCGTGGTCTTGCAGCGCGATATGACCGGATTTTGACTTACCATAATCGGGCATATCTTTAAACTTGGTTTCCGCCACCCGCGTATTCCATTCATCGGTCCACAAGTCATACTCTACCACTTTTCGACCGTTTAGCCAATGCTCAACGTGGCCGTTGTCCACCACAATTTTCCCCTGATTGTATTCACCCAAAGGTTTTAATTGAACATCTTGGGGCTCATTTAACGCGTAGTTAGCTCCCGACATCTGATTTTTTTCTAACTCAATATTATGAACCGTGCCGTAGCTTTCGTCGTCAATAAGCTGATATTCCGGGCCGGTTTCGAAGGTACTGTTGTATTGATCATCCTCCTGCGATAGATAGATCACGCCGCTATTTCCACCTTCGGTAATACGCCAGTCAAATTCCAGTTCAAAATTTTCGTAGGTTTCTTTGGTAATCAAGTCACCTGAACCGCCGGTGGTATTCAACGCTCCATCTTCGATACGCCAAGCGGAGGTATCGCTTTTGAAATTTCGCCAGGCATCCATACTAGAGCCGTCAAACAACATTGTCCAATCGCTCTCTGCCGAGGTAGTAGCGGTCTCAGCCGAAGGTTCTTCATCGTTAGCGGTTGATACGCTATCGGAAGGGGATGAGCAACTCAGGGTTAACCAGCTACTAATGCTTAGTAAAAATAAGATACGGTTCATGTTTATAAGATTGATAATTATCTGTTTGTTCAATGGTTATATTGTTACTGGGCACTGGCAGCCGCCTTGCGGTCATTTGCAAATTGAGTTTTGGGTTTTGAGTAACTATCGATTTTTAGATGTTCAACCCTTTCACCATTTACCGTTCCACGGCGGCCCTCAACCCTTCTACACTTTTTTCGGTCTCCGGTTTCCAGTCTTCTATCTTTCACATCTGATATTTCATATTTCTTCCGACTCCTTGCCCCTCGCTCATTGCCCAGCAGCTTGACTGTTGTTAGCAAGTTGCATCGTCTTCGGATTCCACTCTACGATGCGGTTTTCGTAGTGGCTGATATTTGAAGCCAAAGCGGGTCCGGCGGCTCGTAGTCCGAATTCAGGTCCTTCAATAACTTTACTACCCGTGCGGATCGCATTGAACCAGTTGCCAAAGTGGTCAAATCGCATATCGTAACCTTCGGGAGTCTGATACATCACCTCCTTTGGTTCCTGCATTTCAGGCCGGACATCGCCGTACTTCTGGCGGTACTCTTCGGCGAACCTTTCCTGAATTTCTTTGGAGAAAGTATTGTACGTATCCCAACCGCCGTAGCCGGGGGCTTTAGCTAATTTCTTCTTCCGAATAATTACTCGGCTAGGGTCCAGTATCATTTCGCCTTCAGTGCCCACAATGCGGGTTTGCTGTCCTCCGCCGGAGCCATCCACAAAATTTACCCGAAGTGATAAGTTGAACGCCGGATGACTATCGGCCTCAGGGTAGTCGAACAAACCTAACATTACGTCGGCCACATCCCGACCATCATCCCAGTAGCGTAACCCGCCGGTGGAGTATATACGATCAGGACCCTGAGAACCGGTGATCAGATGCAGCATCGTGAATAGGTGAACGAACAGATCGCCCGGAATACCAGTACCGTAGTCTTGGTAGTTGCGCCAGCGGAAGAATCGAGTAGCATCAAAAGAAATATCCGAAGCATCGCCCTGAAACATTTCCCAGTCGCAGGTTTCCGAAGATGCATCGGGTGGAATAGAATACTGCCAGGCTCCGATAGCATCGAAGCGATCAAAGTAGACTTCAGCAAAACTCATTTCGCCAATTGCCCCCTGTTCGTATAGTTCCTTCGCTTTATGAAAGGCAATAGAACTGGCGAAGTGACTACCGACTTGCAGTGGTAATCCGGTTTCTTGTTGAGCTTTAATTACTTTATGCCCCTCATCAATATGCTGCACCATCGGCTTCTCCAGATATACTGCTTTACCTTGCTTCATCGCCTCCACCGCCATTCGGTCGTGCCAGTGGTCAGGGGTGGCGATAATTACAGCATCAATGTTTTCATCATCCAACAGCTCCCGGT
>NZ_JBARYM010000467.1:0-11311 GCF_049647865.1 Tunicatimonas sp.
ATTGCTACTTATAAAATGCACCACGGGCACCGGGGACTAAATCATCCGGTAAAGAACCTAACGACAGGCTTGAGCGAAATGACTTCCCAAAATCATGGTTTCTCGGTAGATCTAGATAAGGCTAAAAACGCGAATGATGTGGAAGTAACGCACCTCAATTTGAATGATAATACAGTGGCTGGTCTACAGGTTAAGAACAAAAAGGCTTTTTCGGTACAGTACCATCCTGAATCTTCACCGGGTCCTCACGACTCTCGCTACCTGTTTGACCAATTTGTATCGTTAATGGGGAAATAAATTAATTTTTAAGTTCAAAACTAACTAAACAATGAGCATTATAAAGAAAATTCACGCCCGACAGATACTAGATTCTCGCGGTAATCCTACCGTTGAGGTAGATATTATTACGTCTCAAGACATACTAGGACGAGCCGCAGTTCCATCGGGCGCATCTACCGGAAAGCACGAAGCAGTAGAACTTCGCGATGACGATAAGTCCCGCTTTATGGGCAAAGGTGTTACCAAAGCGGTGGGGAACGTCAATAATAAAATTGCGGAAAAGCTTTTGGGAGTTTCGGTATTTGAACAAAACCTGATCGACCAAACCATGATCGAGCTAGATGGCTCTGATAACAAGTCGGTATTAGGGGCTAACGCGATGCTGGGAGTCTCTCTGGCAGTAGCTAAAGCAGCAGCTCAATCAGTGCATCAGCCGTTGTTTCGCTACATTGGTGGAGTGAATGCAAATACGCTACCCGTACCGATGATGAATATTCTAAACGGTGGTAGCCACGCCGATAATGCTATTGATTTTCAAGAATTTATGGTGATGCCGGTAAAAGCTGAAAACTTCTCTGAAGCCTTACGCATGGGAACAGAAGTGTTCCATCACCTGAAAAAAGTACTAAAGGACAAAAATCTTTCTACTAATGTAGGCGACGAAGGCGGGTTTGCTCCTAACATAGCGTCGAATGTAGAAGCAATTGAAGTTGTTCTCCAAGCCATTGAAAATGCGGGATACAAACCCGGTGAAGAAATTTTTATCGCGATGGACGCAGCTTCATCCGAGTTTTACGACGAGGAGCAGAAGGTCTATCACTTCTCATCTACCGGCGATAAACTGTCTTCGCAAGAAATGGCCGATTACTGGAAAGAATGGGTAGATAAATATCCGATAATTTCTATTGAAGACGGTATGCACGAAGATGATTGGGAGGGTTGGAAAGCCCATACTGAGAGCATTGGTCACAAAGTGCAGTTGGTAGGTGATGATCTTTTCGTAACCAACGTGAACCGATTGCAGCGGGGCATTGACGAACATATCGGTAATGCCATTCTCATTAAAGTTAACCAGATTGGTACGCTGACTGAAACTATTGACGCGGTAAATCTGGCAAAAAGAAATGGTTATAAGAGTGTAATGTCACATCGTTCGGGTGAGACCGAAGACAATACAATTGCCGATTTAGCCGTTGCTCTTAATACTGGACAGATAAAGACGGGTTCCGCTTCCCGTTCCGACCGGATGGCGAAGTATAACCAACTAATTCGGATTGAAGAAGCATTAGGATTGACCGCATTTTACCCTAATCAGCTACTGTAGAATAGTAAGATAGAAAGAGAAAGAATATCTTTCCGGTAAAATTAGGTATATTGTTATAACTAAATGAACATGGAAGTACCGAAAATACCGTCGTGGCTAAGGAGCTTTTTCTTTCTCTTCACTGTAGGCTTTTTGCTGTGGATGTTCTTTCTCGATATCAATGATATCCCTTCTCAGTTCCAGAGGAATCAGGATATACGTTCCCTTGAACAAGAAAAGGATTTTTATGAACGAGAAACAGAGAAAGTGAGAAAGGACCGTGAGAAGTTATTAACAGATGACGCTATGCTAGAGAAGTTTGCTCGCGAGAAATATTTAATGAAAAAGCCCAGTGAAGATGTTTATGTACTTGAAAAGCAGTAAGGTTATTAACCGAATTAGGCTTGTACTGGTGCTCTGGGGGGTAATTGGTATTAGTCAGTTTTCTGTTGCCCAAGAGGAGGATCAAGATCAATCACAGCAAGAAGATGAGAGTTATTACCAAAAGCCTTCAATCCTCGATAAAATAGCTCCGGGCGGAAACTTCAGCCTTCAATTCGGAACGATAACCTACATTGAAGTTTCACCCATGGTAGGTTACAGATTCACTGACAAATTTACGGCTGGCCCTGGTTTTACCTATCGCTATTTCAAGATTCGGAACTTCGATGCTTCTAGTATCTACGGACCTCGAGCCTTTGCTCGCTATGTTATCGGTCGGCAGTTTTTCGTGCAATCTGAATATGAAAACTTGAGTGTAGCATTTGCCACTCGTGACCCACGAGAACCAATCACCCGAGAGTGGGTTCCCGGACTTTTTATCGGTGGTGGTTTATTTCAATCCATCGGTCAGAGAGCCGGTTTTATGATTGGCGCGTTCTATAATCTAAGTCATGACAATATACGCTCCCCTTATAACAGTCCTTGGGTTTTTAATGCCGGGTTCACATTCTAGTAGGAGGCTCTACCTCAAACTTTTCAGCTAACTGCCGAAGGCTGTCACTTACTGGTGGCAACAATGGAATTCCCCGCTCTTTTCGCAGTGCTTCTTGCTCTCGCTCGGGATCACCCGGAATAAGCACCTTTTCCTGACCATCAACGGTATTCGCTTCGCGAAAGGCGGTAATCCATTGATCCATGTGCTGTTTAAATTCTTCAACCGGACGGAAGGCATCCGTGCGCATTGCCCCCACAAAATGTCCTATCCCATCGCCCACTGGATTAGCTGAGGGTTCCAAAAAAGCGACAAATGGGGGCACCCAAGGTCCGTAGTTAGCCCCTGATAGCACCGCTGAAAAAATATCGACCCAAGCCCCCAAACAGTATCCTTTATGGCTTCCGTGATCTTTATCGCCACCTAAAGGCAATAGTGCGCCTCCGTTAGCTACTTCTTTAGGATTCTGAGAGGGAGCCCCTTCGCTAGTTTGAATCCAGCCCAGTGGTGCTGACTGATTTTTTCGCTGTAAAACCTCCAATTTCCCGTTCGCAACGGTGGTAGTAGCAAAGTCAGCAACGAAAGGAGGCTCACTTCCTGCTGGGATAGCAACGGCAATTGGGTTTGTGCCGAGCAGCCTTTCTTTAGAAAAAGTGGGAGCTACTAGCGGACTGGCATTGGTCATTGCTATACCAATCATATCTTTTTGTAGTGGAAGCATAGCATGATAGCCTGCAATGCCAAAGTGGTTAGAATTGCGAATAGCCACCCAACCAGTACCAACTTCATTGGCCTTTTGCATTGCAATTTGCATAGCCTCCGGAGCAACGACTAACCCTAGTCCCTGATCGCCATCAACTACGGCGGTGCTAGGTGTTTGATGAGTAATAGTAATATTAGGTTGAGGGTTAATTCGATCTTTCTCCCATAGTCGAACGTAGCCAATAAGTCGGGCAATTCCGTGCGAATCAATACCTCGTAGGTCAGCGGAAGAAAGCACTTGAGCTGCTAACTCGGCGTGTTCAGTAGAACAACCTATTTTCATGAAAATAGCTGTAGAAAAATCAGAAAGTGAGTTAGAGGAGAAATATTCCATAGTTGTTGGCACCGTAAACGAAGCAAAAATATAGAATATTCTGGATTAGCTAAACCGTTTGGCTAGTTGAGTCATTAAACCTTCTTTTAAAGCATAAGAAGAAACTCGGATATGATGAATCTGGTAGGTCTCCAACACGAAATGTATCAGCCAAGATGCAGGTACAATCATGTCTACTCGCATCTCGATCATTCCAGGTATAGCTAGTCGCTGATCCCGGTTCATTCGGGAGAAATCGCGTAGCATCTGCTGAAAAGCCTCTGGTGTAAGCGGAAGCTCCGGGGCACTCTCTTCTACTACCGTATTACTTCGGTGCTGATAAATCTCGCTCAAAGTATCGAAGGTACCCGATGCACCAATTAGTGTTACGGGGTGATATTGATTTATGGCAGTCGCTAGAGGGGTTAGATTTTTCGCAAAGTAGTTTAGTAACGTACCAGTATTGTCTTCGGTAATGGGGTCTTGAATATTGAAGCGATCCAGTAGGCGCTGGGCACCAATTTCAAAGCTTTGTTTCCAAAAGACTTGATCTTGATTGCAGAGAATAAACTCTACACTTCCGCCCCCAATATCCATAATTAATGAATTTTCATCAGATAGAGGAATAGCTTGGCGAACTCCGTAGTAGATGTATTCTGCTTCTTGCTCTCCTGTAATGATGTCTACAGTGATTTCGGTTGTCTGAGTAATCTTATTGGCTAGTTCCTGCCCGTTTTTCGCGTTTCTAAAAGCACTAGTGGCAGTACAACGAACTTGCTCTAATGGAACCTGATAAAATGTGAGCTTACTTTTAAACTGGGTCAATGCAGCTATAGCTCGCCCTTCTGCCTCGGGAGTAATAAAGCCTTGGTTAATACTTCCTTGTCCAATCATCACAGGAATACGCTCCCGATAAATTAACTGAAAGTCACGATTGGGCTGTATTTTGGCTATCAATAAGTGAAAAGTATTGGTGCCTAAATCAATAGTTGCAACGTAGTTACTCATGGAGTTATTAACGAATAAATGGAGACTTATGCCACTCAGAGGATGCAAAATTGCGGTTTTACGCTATCTTTGAAATGCCTGAATGAAAACTACAACATGAAAAAACAACCCGAAGGTTCATCCACTAGCAATGGCGATATAAGAACTGAAAAGAACAAAACGCTCGCGCAGAAACACCAAGAAGCTGAATTGGGTGGAGGACAGAAACGTATTGATGCTCAGCACGATAAAGGCAAACTTACCGCCCGCGAACGACTTGAGTTGTTACTAGATAAAGGAAGTTTTCAAGAGATAGGAAAGTTTGTAGAACACCGTTCTCACGAATTTGGATTAGAGAAGCAACGTTTTCTGGGCGACGGAGTGGTAACAGGATACGGGCGGATCAGTGGACGATTAGTGTACGTATTCTCTCAGGATTTTACCGTTTTTGGTGGATCACTATCCGAAGCTCACGCGGAGAAGATTGTTCGAGTGATGGACTTAGCCATGAAAAACGGCGCCCCAGTTATTGGTCTGAATGATTCGGGGGGTGCCCGTATTCAGGAAGGAGTTGTCTCGTTAGGTGGCTACGCTGATATTTTTTACCGGAACACCTTAGCCTCAGGCTTAATCCCTCAAATATCAGCAGTAATGGGACCCTGTGCCGGTGGGGCAGTATATTCACCCGCTATCACAGATTTCATTCTTATGGTGGAAAATACTTCTTACATGTTTGTAACTGGCCCCAACGTAGTGAAAACTGTGACCCACGAAGAGGTAAGCTCGGAAGAATTGGGGGGAGCAACAACACACAGTACCAAGAGTGGAGTCACCCACTTCCGCGATGCAAATGAGTTGCAGTGTATCCGGCGTATTCAGCAGTTACTTTCCTACATGCCCCAAAACTGCGAAGAAGATTCACCTCAATTACCCTATCAGACAAAGGAGAGCGAGAAGCGACTCAACCTAAATGACATCGTACCGGAGAATCCTAATCAGCCCTACGATATGCGGGAAGTAGTGTCTGGAATCGTTGATGCGAATAGTTTCTTGGAAGTTCATCAAGATTATGCGGAGAATATTATTGTCGGTTTTGCCCGGCTAGGCGGACGAAGTATTGGGATTGTTGGAAATCAACCAGCAAGCCTGGCCGGAGTATTAGATATCAACGCTAGTAAAAAAGGCGCGCGCTTTGTCCGCTTCTGCGACTCGTTTAATATTCCGTTGCTGGTGCTAGAAGATGTACCCGGCTTTTTACCCGGTACCGATCAAGAATGGAATGCGATCATTACCAACGGGGCCAAATTACTATATGCTTTTAGCGAAGCCACCGTTCCGCGTGTAACGGTAATTACCCGTAAAGCTTACGGCGGAGCCTACGATGTGATGAACTCCAAGCATATCGGAGCTGATATGAACTTCGCTTGGCCATCGGCGGAAATCGCGGTGATGGGAGCAAAAGGAGCGGCTGAAATCATTTTCAAACGTGATATTGCTCAGGCGGAAAACCCTGAAGAAGAACTTCAAAAAAAGGTTGATGAGTATACCGAAACCTTTGCTAATCCGTACCGAGCAGCCAGTCGAGGTTACGTAGATGAAGTAATCTACCCGGAAGATACCCGCGTCAAACTGTTGCTGGCGTTTGAAATGTTAGAGAACAAGGTAGATAAGTTGCCTAAGAAGAAACACGGAAATATTCCGTTGTAGGGTAAGATATAGCCATAAATAGTTGGGTTCAGCAATAATTATCCTTGTACCTTGCGTATCTATGACTGCGTTCGCCCGATATATTTTTTGGTTATTTCTGGTTCCGTTGGGAGCAGTCGCGCAGCCATCCGCTAGTCAGGAAATGACATGGATGTTCTACAACGTAGAAAATCTGTTTGATGTTCAAGATGACTCTCTTACTCGAGATGAGGCATTTCTACCAGCGGGAGACCGGCACTGGACCTACGGAAGGTTTCTCAAAAAACTAAATCATACGTATAAAGCGATTACCGGAGTGGGAGGGTGGAATCCTCCGGCAGTTATTGGACTAGCCGAAGTAGAAAATCGCTACGTGTTAGAAGCCCTTTTGCGAGAAACCCCATTGCACCGCTACGGCTATCAGATTATTCATCAGGAGTCGCCCGATGCTCGCGGAATTGATGTGGCTTTGTTGTTTCGCCCGGACTTGGTTGATATTCAAGTCCAAGAATTTATTACAGTAGAACTACCCAACGGTCGTAAGACTCGGGAGATTTTATATGTACAAGCAGCGTTACCCAACCAAAAGGTAGTACATCTTTACATAAATCACTGGCCTTCTCGATATAGTGGTACAAAAGTTTCGGAAGAATCGCGAAAGCAAGCCGCGACTACTTTAGCTACACACATTAAGAAGATACTGGTGGACGAGCCGGATGCTCAAATCTTGGTAACCGGAGATTTCAACGATGCACCTGAGGATGCTAGCATGAAATACTTGGTTGAAGCCCTACCGCTCGAGAATATTAGTAATTACCAATTTGAGGGAACGCACAAACATCAGGGAGAGTGGGGCGTTCTGGATCAGTGGCTAGTTTCTGAAAATTGGCTAACCCTTCAGTCGAGCTGGCGTATTGAAAGCAACCGAGGGCAAGTTTATCATCCTGAATGGCTGCTGGAGTCCGATGAGAATAATTTAGGCTTTAAGCCCTACCGAACTTATGTTGGTTTTCGGTATCAGGGTGGCTTTAGTGATCATCTGCCCATATTTATCCGGCTTACTTCGTCATCTTCCGTTAGCAGTCTAAAACAATAACCGTTTAAACGATAATTTTTCAAAATGCAGTCTATCAGTAGTAGTATGTTGGTTCCTGCCCGCTTGGTATTCCTAATGTGGGGCACTTTTGTTTTGGATCAACTTTATCCGATAGACTTAGCAATGTTTGGTGTTCTGCCTCGTACCATCCGAGGACTTATCGGAATTATTACGGCTCCGCTGCTACACGGATCAGTAGCGCACCTTGTTTCTAATACAATGCCAGTGCTAATCTTAGGAACCGTGCTGTATATGTTCTATCGGCGGGTAGCTACTCAAGTGTTCTTACAGTGTTATTTTTTTACAGGTATTTTGGTTTGGTTGTTTGCTCGTACATCAATCCACATTGGAGCTAGTGGATTAATCTACGGCCTAGCATTCTTTCTGATTTTCTTCGGACTGTTCCAGCGAGATTTTAAGTCGCTGCTGATCTCAATCGTTATTCTAATTTTCTACGGAGGAATTTTCTATGGTGTACTACCGACTCAAAGCTACGTTTCTTGGGAGTCGCATCTACTGGGTGGACTAATAGGTTTTCTGAATGCGGTGAACGCCGGAACCCGCCGGTTGCAGAAGTATTAGGTGTGTTATAGTGCGTAGTGTTATAGTTCTTTTCTTGATGATTGAAGTCAACAATAAAAACCTACTGCACTAAAACACCATAACACTTTTAATAAGAAAGCAATTCTTTAGCGTTCTCGTAGGCGATATTGGATGGGTTGTTGCCCCCCAGCATTTTAGCAATTTCTTCCACGCGCTCTTCTTCCGATAGTCGGCGAATATTGGAAATCGCTTTTTCGGAGCTATTGTCCTTGTAGACAAAGTAGTGGGCGTCACCTTTGGCGGCAACTTGGGGCAAATGGCTAATGGCAATCACTTGGTGCTTGTTGGCCATCTCTTTCATCATGTTCACCATCTTGATAGCAATCTCACCCGAAACCCCGGTATCGATTTCATCAAAAATAATGGTTGGTAGGGATGTTTTACCGGCTAAAATATATTTGATGCAGAACATTAGGCGGGAAAACTCCCCTCCTGAAGCTACTCCGCGTAGCTCCTGGGGAGCAATCCCTTTGTTAGCACTGAACAGTATCACAATTTCGTCGGTACCCGTATCAGTAGGCTCAGTTTCTTGTCGCTCGATGTCTACTATTGCATCCGGAATACCTAAATTTCTGAGCAATCTGGTTAACTCCTTCGCTAAGGGAGTGAATATTGCCTGACGCGACTTAGTTAGCTTTTCCGCCGCTTCCTGCATCTCACGATGAGAAACGTGCTGTACTTTTTTTAGCCGAGCGATTTCTTCATCCAAATTATTTACTTGATCTACTTTCTCTTCCAATTCCTGCTGTAACTGCAAAAGTTCGGCTACTGAACTTCGTTGGTGTTTCTGTTGAAGCTTGTACAGAAGATCAAGCCGCTCACCGGTAGATTCTACCTTTTCTTGATCGAAGTCTATCTTAAGGGCTTCGGTTTCTACCTCACCACTAACGTCTCGTAACTCAATGAGACAGCTTTCAATCCGCTGGTAAATTGCTTCGTAGGCTGGTGAAAAACTGGTGATCTTGGTAACCGCCTGCTTCATTTGCGTTAAGAGCTGATCTACCGAAACGTCTTCACCACAACACAATAACTGAATAGTTTGTAACTGCTCCTGAATATGACCGGCATTTTCCATCACCTGTATGATTTCTTCCAGCTTCTCCTGCTCACCGTCTTGTAGTGTCGCCCGATGTAGTTCTTCCAACAAGAAGCGGTTATAATCATCTTCTTGGCGAAGGCGCGAAGCTTCAGTACTCACTCGCTCAAATTCCTGCTTAGCTCGGCGATACTGCTGATATTTTTTAAAGTACGCTTTTCGTCGCTTCTCATTAGCGGCATAAGCATCAATCACCTCGCGTTGGTACGAGTTGTCTCCTAGCAAAAGCGTGTCATGCTGGCTATGAATATCAACCAATAGGTGACCAATGCCTCGCATGGTTTCTAACCGAACCGGAGTATCATTTACAAACGCCCGCGACTTACCACTGGGGCTAATTTCTCGCCGGAGAATGCAGATCGGATCATAATCCAGTTCTTCCTGATCAAATATAGATTCCAGACTAAATTTATTAATGGTAAACACACCTTCAATGATGCATTTTCGATCATCAGAATACAGTGAGCGAGTATCAGCGCGGTTACCAAGTAACAATCCAATGGCTCCAAGCATAATAGACTTTCCGGCTCCGGTTTCGCCTGTAATCATATTAAGCTGATCAGAAGGCCGCATTTCAAGCTCCTGAAGAAGTGCATAATTTTTTATGGTAAGACTTTGCAGCATACATTGCTATTTAACTATCGCTATCTGACCGGTTTTGAAAATGGGTAAAGGTACAACAGCAAATTGCGAAGCTTGGTTTAAGAACGCAGAAGATATTCTGGTGTTAGCACCTTCTTTCTAACTAAGTACCAGTATACAAAATTAAAGAATAAAATTCTTACGATAAGAATAAAGTATATAAATTTTATGTGAAGATTTTTCTGACTTACTGAATGATGACTTGATACTTATCAGTTTCAGAGGGATTGATGGCTACAAGTGTATTGTACGCTGCTCGCCGGTCAGCGGGGTCACCCTTGGTAAAAACGCTAATTAACTCATCGTTTTTAGCATCAAAAAAGGAGATAATGGCAATTGCCTGAGGGAAAAGCTTGCTGACTTCCTCCATACCTTGCAGAGCTTCCAAAATATTGCTCCGCCCCTCATCTTCTTCATCAGCAAAAATATCTAGCCCCTGGCGGTGGTACTGATAAAGTCCCTCCCGAATTGGAATCATCTGGGGGTTAATCATATTTTCTACTAGCCAATAACGGTTTCGGCGATTCCCCCCGAACTGATCCCAGCCGCCGCCTTGTTGTTGTGCGTTTACCACAATTTGTTGAGCCAACTCAAAGTAGGGCTGTCCTCCAAGATTACTGAACGAATCATAGTCCATTCCTAAAACAACGTAAGCGTAAAAGGAGAGTAAGCTGGTAATATTATCGGTAAAGGCGTTAGGGTTAAAGATAAGAGGTTGGTCTTCAGCATAGCGGAAGTTCCAATTGCGATCAGCAAAATTAAATACCAAAGACTCATAATTAGAACCAAATACCGGTCGAGAAGATTGGATTTGTACTGTCGCGGTAAAATCAGTTACCGAGGGCATATCCTCAATAGTAATAATGAAATTACAGTTAATTCGCTCTTCCGAGGCGTAGCTATCTTCGGTCCACTTACGATTATTTAAGAACTGAGCAAAAGCCGTTTCCATGTCTTCTACCACCCGATCGGCTGAAGCGGGCAAATTTTGTCCACTTACTCGTACGGTAGCGTTTAGTTCTTGCGCTAAACTAGCCGAGCTGCATAGAACAATGAGAACGATAAATAAACTATGCTTCATAGTGCTCAATAAAATTCCAAATATCACAGGCTACGTCGGCCTTATCTTTTAAATTAAATTTAAGAACATCAGTATTTTTCCGATTGAGTAAAGAAACCTGGTTAGTATCGTAACCAAACCCCGCGCCAGTATCGCTTAATGAATTGAGGACGATAATATCTAAGTTTTTCTCTTCTAGCTTGTTGTAGGCGTGCGTAAGTTCATCATTGGTTTCCAGTGCGAATCCTACTAAAATTTGGCTATCCTTTTTTTGCTGACCTAAGGTTTGAGCTATATCAGGATTCTTTTTTAGTTTTAACGTTAATGTTTCATCTTTCTTTTTGAGTTTATGAGAATATTTTTTCTCCGGAGCGTAGTCTGATACAGCCGCCGCAAAAATAGCAACATCAACTTCGCTAAATCGCTCCTGACTAGCCTTCAGCATCTCCTCAGCGGTACTTACTAATGTTACGGTTATTGCCGGATGGCTAATTTCTATGGCTACTGGACCACTAATAAGGGCTACTTCCGCACCTCGCTGAGCTGCTTC
>NZ_JBARYM010000468.1:0-9644 GCF_049647865.1 Tunicatimonas sp.
AACTGGTGTAAATTCATGTAATCTTTTCTTTTTGCATATTATCGCTGAACGAAGTGAAATTTTATACTTCAAGTTATCTGATGAATCCGAAAGAAGCGCCTCTAAACCTGTAGCAATATCTAATATAGAATCATCTCTATTCGTTCTTAAATCGGATTCAAATAGCTTACGTTTCGCCAAAGCCAGTTTATTGTTATTTGTGTCAAGGTTGAAATATTTCTTTATTTCGACTTAATTGCTTCTTAGTAATAACCTTCTTTTCATGCCAGATTCCTTCTTCATAATGTGGCGGATATTTTTTCAATGCAAAAACATCAACGTCAGGTAAGTTTGCAAGCCAATTCTCTTCGAAACCAACTGGCTTGCAAATCAACTGGCAAAACCCCACTGAGTCATTTATGACTAACCGGATAATAGAAAAAAGCTTTAGAACTAAATCGTAATTCCCAGCAACTTTCTCTTCCAAGATTTTATGTCTATCGCTTCGGTTGTTGTTAGAAATATCTGTCAATTGATTATTGATAATTATGGCGTGAGTCGCAGCACCGACAACATGCTTATGAGCTACTATTTTGCTAGGTAAACTAAAGTTGCGACTTAACTGAAGGTTTTTATCGATTTCTTGGATTCTAATGTTCTCATTGATTTGAAATTTCGTACAGTCAGGTTGGTGAATAAGAATAGGTACTAAAAGCTCATATTCTACAGTTTCTTTTGTAATAGAAAATATCCAGTTATCTATTTTTTGACGTTTAATTCTCGAGTTTATATCATGGTCTTTTGAAGTGTGGATTATAGCATCAATCAGAGATCGTAAAGTTTCGAGAATGGAAAACTTCAAAAACTCCGTTTTCAATTCATCTGGCAAATCCCTATCCTGAAAATCGAAGAAAGCTGCTATGTCTGCATTACTGAAAAAGTGATCTATCAGTGTTTGCCATGATTCCAATACAACATCTTCCTTAGAATCAAATAGAATTTTCGCATAACTTACCTCAAATCCATAGTAAGCTGGTGTTATTGAAAACGCAGGTAGACCAGATGAGAATTCTGACATTGAAGGAAAGTCCGCATGTTTCGGAAGGTAAAAACTATCAAACCCTCTAGATTTTAACTCTGTATATCTTTCTAAAGCCAGACTGATTCCATCGTCAACAGCTTTTGTAATAATCTCTCTTAACTTTTGAATTTTACTTTGAGTCATTAAATTCATTGTTTCTGCCTCTAATATAAAGCATCTTCACTTCTTGTAGTACATTAGAAGGATATTAAGGCAACGTTAACTATGGATTAAAATGGAGCTTAACGTAAGTTATAGCAGTTTAGGGGGAGGAAATTAAGTTTCTAGTATCACCATAAGTTTAGAGTGCCTTTCAGAACACATCAAATAGCACTACTCAATAAAAAACTATACTTTCTGATGAAACGCTGCCTCTCAAAAGAGCTCCAATAAGAAGTTTGAAAGAATGATTCTACCGGAACCCATTCTCGATCTACCATTTCCAGCGCAGCCTTCATAGAGATACGTCTCTTTTTATTTAGTACCTGAGAGCGGGTAGACCGGTTGGGTAAGACTTCCTTTAATTGGTCTAAGTTCAGTTCGCCACTTTCCAGCTTGGAATTAAGTAGTGCTATAAGATCAGGAGGAGAGATAGCATAACAGTGCTGTTCATAGGCCCAAACCAGTTCACTTAGTAGATCCAATTCTTCCCAGGCCAGGGTACCCGGGTGCAGCGTCGATAAGTTCGTCGATTCAGGCAAAAGCTGCATCGAGCTTGGCCTCGCTGCGGATAAGTTTGGGAATGATTACTGCATCCTTCATATTGTCGTTACGTCAATTTTATTATGTTCGGCGTGCGCACCTACAAACCGAATGTAGGCTGGTCTGGTCTGATAAGCAATTTTCGAAATAGAAACAAGGAATTGAAAGGAACCCTACAGAACGATTTCAAGAGCTATTGCGTAGATTAACCAACAATTACTTCAACCTCTTATATTAGCGTGGTGAACATTTATCAAACGAATAAGGAAAAGTATCAAGCGACAGTTAAAAGTTTAGCTAGTAAGCTACAGGAGCTTTCGTGGTATCGCTTGGTTGCTTTCGTATTCTCGGTTTTTCTTATTGTTCTTTTTGCCAGCGAGGGAGCAATAGCCTTAGTTCTTATAGTTGCTCTATTCGGCGGACTGGGGTTTGCTGCGCTTATGAAGCGGTACAATAAAACATCCTACCAAAAAAATCAGGCGACTTTCTTAGCTGAGGTTAATGAACAAGAGATTCAGCGACTACAAAACAATTTATCTTTACTTCCCAGCGGACAAACGTTCACGAAGCACGACCATCCGTACGTAGCGGACTTAGACGTCTTCGGAACTCATTCGCTCTATCGATTGATCAACCGAGCTACCACCGAGTCGGGGCGCGAGTGCTTGGCTGAATGGTTATCAGAACCGGCTACCAAAGAGGCGATAATAGCGAGGCAGGAAGCAGTTGAAGAGCTATCTCCTCAATTGGCGTGGCGGCAGGAGTTTCAGGCTTCGGGAATGCACTTCACCAACGCCAAAAGCGATTACCGTAAGCTCCTAGACTGGTTGGAAACTCCAACTCAGCTATTACTTCATCGGAACAAATATTTAATAGCGAGTATCGCCTTGGCTGTTCTAACTACTGCGGCCCTGCTGTATCATTTTCTGTACGCATACACCTCCGGTTTTATCGTCCATACCCTTCCTTTAATTATGATGCTAATCATTAACACGCTGTTTCTGAGAAGAGTGAAAAGCGTTGCTGAAGCGATTATCAATAACACTCACCAGAACGTTAAGATACTGGGTGGGTACCAGGCGCTCATTCTCAAAATTGAGGCGGGAGAATTCAGTGCTAAGCACCTTCAGCAACTTCGGTCAGTGTTTACTCAAGGGAACTACTCGGCAGCTCAGGAGATTAACAAGATAAAACGGATACTGGGGATAGCCCAACTAAAAGGGACTAACGGTATGCTAAGTAATCAGTTCTACCCAGTGCTTAACACATTTTGGCTTATTGATGTCTACTGGATTCTTGCTGCCGAAAAATGGAAGACGGCCAACGCTTCGCACCTCAGAATATGGGCGAAAGCCGTGGGCGAATTTGAAACACTGAGCAGTCTGGCTGGCTTTTCGTATTCAAACCCCAGTTACACCTTTCCGAAGATAAAAGAGGGGGCATGCACTATCCATTTCGGTGCACTCGGGCACCCTCTGCTAAAACCCGAAGGTAGAATTTGTAATGATTTTAATCTCAAATCATCAGATAATATCGTGATGATTACCGGTTCTAATATGGCTGGAAAAAGCACCTTCCTAAGAACCGTTGGAGTAAATATCGTACTGGGACTGATGGGTGCCCCCTGCTGCGCTGATACTGCCGAACTAACCGCAATGCAGCTGTTCACCAGTATGCGTACCCAAGATAACCTAGAAGAAGGGATCTCCTCGTTTAATGCTGAGTTAAGAAAAGTAGAGCAGCTTTTGAAATTGATTCAACAGGGAGAACCTGTTTTCTTTCTGCTAGACGAAATGTTTAAAGGTACCAACTCTAAGGACCGTCATCGGGGAGGGTTTTCATTGATCAAGCAATTGCAGGAGCTTAATGCGTTCGGTATGATATCGACGCACGATTTAGATTTAGCCGATGTGGCTGGCAAGCATAATCTTGTGACTAACTACAGCTTTAATAGTGAGATACAGGAGGGAGATATGACTTTTGACTACCGTCTCACTCCCGGCCTATGTAAAGATTTTAATGCCAGCGAGCTAATGAGAAGAAGTGGTATCAACGTACTAACCGAATTCAGTTTCTCTTAGTGTGCTATGAAGAGTACTAGCCAAGCTAGCCGATGAAACACAAATTGGCTGATTAGCAACTACCCATTTAGCGCGATGGCACCACAATTCCCAAAGCTTCCAGTAATTGGGGATCTTCTTTTAGAGCTACTTTAGCAATATACTTTAGCTCCTTTACCCAAGCGTGTAGTTGTACTAGTGAACGATTACGCTGCTCAGTGGCCTGTTGTGCCTGAGCGCGTAGATGTAAGCGTTCACTACGAGATGTTGATAACGATTCTACCTCGGATAATGCTTGCCCCCAAACCTCGGTGCTTAGCCCGTACCGCTGCTCAATCGCCTCTTTATAGGTTGATACCTTGCTATAAAAGTGCAGTGCTTGCTCGATCCAGGTTTGCTGCTGCTTAGGAGTGGGACGATCTATCTTTAGCTTACGGAGAATCGTAGGCTGATTGCGATATACTGTTCGGGCCAAATTCACGTAGCCTTGGTAGGTAGCTCTGGCACTCTGAAAGTCAGTTAACCACGATTGAGAGGTCTCATAGCGAGCTTCTTGCTGATCTTCCATCATGGTTTTTAGCTGGATAGCTATTTTTAGTAAGGTCTCTCCCTCCTTAATTCGTTTCGCAGGAAAGCCGTAATTAGCTAAGCTTTTTTGTATTTGCGGATTACGAGCAACGTTGGCAATAATAAGCTCCGCCTCATTTATGATTTGAGAAACATTCTGTACCTTCATAATTAAATCTGTTAACTATCTAGAACAATAAGCAATACATATTTTAAAATAATATATAGCAAAGATAACATATAAGCATAATATATACTTTAATAGTTATAGTTAAAATTATATATGTAATATAAAACACTTCATTGCGCCAATCGCTTTATTACCTATCATTTTGTCTCATCTACTGCAAGTAATACTGCGGGAATCTGCCTATACCTTGCATATCTATTACATCCAACCACGTAGCACTCATAATTCTTACGTGCATTGCAGTTCTTGAGGGGGTAGCACTAGCGGAGAATATAGTCGGTGATAGTGCCAGTCTATAATAAGTGGTTGGGAATTCCAGCAACGCCTCTGATTATCTACCAGATCGCTCGTTCATTCCTGTACTCACCATTGCTAAGTACTGGGGTGTGCTACCGCCTATCGGAATGGTGGAGGCTGAGCCGTTAGAATATTTACCGTATGCCTTCTACATCACCTCTATAAAAGCGTCAGTCGCAGTACATCCTATTTAACTTATGACAAGCTGAAGATTATGTTGACTGGTTTTGTCGTGAACCAAAGGGGTCGTGTATCTACCGGTAAACACCTTCCACTAGTTAGCATAGGGATAGTATTGCTTATGCATTTGTTTAATATATACTTGCAAAAAATCAACAAAATTCGGTATATTGTGTTATACGCCAGGCAGCTATTCATTCAGTCGTGCTTCCACCATCTATCACTAGTGTGGAAAACTGAAATCGCTTATCTATGAACGAACAGGAAAGAATTCAAGATTTACTAAGCTATGAGATATTAGATACTTCGCCAGAGAGAGAGCTAGATGAGTTAGTAGAAATAGCTTCAGCAATATGTGATACTCCTATTGCCCTTATCACGCTTCTTGACCAAGAACGTCAGTGGTGTAAAGCTAAGATAGGCATGGATGTTACCTACCATCATCGGAAGGACTCTTTCTGTCAGTATGCGCTCAGCAAGCCCGACGAGGTTTTAGTAGCCGATGATCCATTACACGATGCTCGTTTCAAAGATATTCCCATTGTTGTAGGTGAACCTCATATACGCTTTTACGCGGGGGCTCCCATTCAAACATCTAGAGGCAGCGTATTAGGAACTTTATGTGTATTGGATAGCAGGCCCCATAAAATTTCGGAGACTGAAAAGAAAGCCCTTATCCTCTTAGCTAAAAAAGTTATAGACTTCTTGGATATCCGCAAGGAACTTATTGAACAGCGCAGAAATAGTAAGTTGAGTACTACTCAACTGATAAACCTCACCGATCAGGTACCGGGAGTAGTTTACCAGTTTCGAATGAATACTCAGAAGGCTATGTCATTTGACTTTCTCAGTAAGGGTATATCGGCGTTTTATCCTGATCTTAATCCAGAGAGTATAAAAGAGAATGTACAGTTAATCTTTGATTTTATTCATCCGGAAGACCTACCAAATGTAATACAAGAGATTCATGAGTCATTTCAAAAGGTTAGTCCTCTCAATATGGAATATCGCGTGCTAATGCGAGATAATACTGTCCGATGGTTTACCTGCAAATCTGTACCGGAAAAATTAGAGGATGGTAGTGTAATCTGGTACGGAATCTTTCAGGACGTTACGAATAGGAAGGAATATGAAGAAACTCTGGAACAGATTTCTTTCGACATATCTCATATAATACGCCGCCCTATTAGTAGTCTGCTTGGCTTAGTGGCCCTCAGCGACAACAAGAATTTGAGTGCTGAGCAGCTTAAAGAGCATGCTCGCTACATTAAAATAGTGGCTGATGAGCTAGACGAATTTACCCGTAAGCTTCACGATGTTTACGACAGAAGAAAGACTAGGAAGTAAGGAGGGCCGATTAATGCTTTGTTCACTAGCCTATTTTCTCTAACTTTCGTAAGCATCTTTATCTAACCTTTATCTGCTATGCGCACTTTTTCCCTATTGCTAGTATTGGCTGTATACTTTACTGGCTGCACTTCTCCATCAGCCTCAGAAGAAACTTCCCGCTTAGGAAGTATTGAGCTGGCCGTAACCGGCGAGTCCGAAGCTCTTCCCCACTTCAAAAGAGGTCTACTGCTACTTCATAGTTTTGAGTATCGCGATGCTCGTCAAGAATTTCTGAAAGCCCAAGAGCTTGATCCTGATTTAGCGATGGCTTATTGGGGTGAGGCGATGAGCTATCACCACGGGCTGTGGAGCGAACAGGATTACGAAGCGGGGACGGCTGCCCTGCAGAAACTTAACGATAAAGTTCGCGCTAAGGTAAGCCCCCTAGAGCAAGACTTTCTGAAAGCAATGGATATACTCTACGCCACCGATCAACCTAAGCCCGAACGTGATCAGGCCTACGCTAGTTACATGAAAGATATGCACCAACGCTACCCCGATAACCACGAGGTAGCCGCTTTCTATGCTCTTTCACTGCTCGGTTCGGTAGAAGACCGCGACAACGAAGTGTACGAACAAGGCGCAGCCATTGCTCAAAACATACTAACCAAAAATGCCCAACACCCGGGTGCTCTGCATTACCTTATTCATTCTTACGATGATCCTACTCATGCCTTTAGGGCATTAGATGCCGCCAATAAATACGCTAAAGTTGCGCCCGATGCCAGCCACGCCCTGCATATGCCTTCTCATATCTACGTAGCGCTAGGTATGTGGGGCAATGTAGTATCTTCCAATGAAGCATCTTACGAAGCTAGTGTTGCTAAAATGGAGCGAGAAGACAAGGATAACGACGGACGTAGCTACCACGCCTACCACTGGTTGCAGTACGGCTATTTGCAACAGGGGCGTCAGGCTAATGCTGAAGAACTACTAAAAAATATGCAGCAGTACGCTACCAAAACTCCTTCCAAGTACGCCCGCCGTCATTTGGCTTACATGCGAGGCACCTATCTGGTAGAAACTGATCGTTGGAATAGCCCATGGACTGAACTAGCGGTAGACGTATCTGATCTAAATATTCTAGTAAAAGCCCTGAACAACTTCACTGATGGCATGACTGCCTTCCAACAACAAAATACTGAAGGTGTTCAGCAAGCTATCACTACCATTGAAGAAAATATAGAACAGGAAAAAGTGCGAGTACAAAACCAAAACATTGCTACTTGCAGTGCGCTCACCCGTGAGGTGCCTAGCCAGTTAGACATAGATTACGCAAATGTGATGGCACTGGAACTGAAAGCTTTACACGCACTTTTAAAACAAAACAACCAAGAAGCTGAACGCTATATGCAGGAAGCTATTGCCTTGGACGAAAGTGTTAGCTACTCCTACGGCCCGCCTCTAATTGTAAAACCTACTCGCGAACTGTACGGCGAATGGCTACTAAAGAGTAATCGTCCGCAGGAAGCTCTAGAGCAATTTGAAAAAGGGTTAGAACGCGCTCCTAAGCGAGTGCGATTACTACAGGGTAAGCGACAAGCAGCTGAGGCAGTAGGTGACGATACGTTGGCTCAGGAGACTGAAGAAACGCTAAACGAGATTGGTCAGGCTGATGAGGCAGCGGTGTAGCTACTCCAGTATCTCTCGGAGCACCGCAATGGATTTAAGCTCACCAAAACCACTCACGTGCCGCTGATAGTACTTGATAAGATCGTCTAGTAATAGTCGTCGGGTAGCATTACTCATTTTTACCGAGCTAGTGTACGGGCTCTGCAGAAGTAGATCCAGCACCTGCCGGTCTTGTTCATCAATAGTTGGCTTACCAATGTACTCGTACACTTCATTAAATAGATCATCGGCGGTTGCAGGAGCAAAACCTAAGTAGCGACTTAGTTTTAGCATGAGTTGAAGGTGAAAATTTTCGTAGTGTCCTTCCAAATGATCAAACATTTGCAGCGAGTAGCGCAAAAACTCAAATTGGTTGGTATTACTTTCCTCTTCTTTTAGGCACTTATTGAGCACCTCCGTTACAAACATCGCAATACTAGACTTGCGGAAGTCGTAGGGTATACTCTGGTAGGGTTCCGGGCATTTGATTTCCGAAATACGGTTCAATCCGGCATTACGCTTGTAGTAGACGACAAGTTCAAGTAGGGTAAGTGGCTGAAAAAAAGATATTTTGCTCTTACTCCTCTTATTGCTACCACGCACCCCATTTACAATATAGGACTGCAACCCAAAGTCTTCGGTATAAATGCGCGTAACGATTGACGTTTCACGATACTTAATAAAATTCAGAACAATCCCTCGGGTTTTGTGTAGCATAGTGCTTTATAATGCCTACTGTTTAATCTAAAAATAGGCATATAAGTTCTGTCATCTATGCTGACCCATTAGTTCTAAGGCCGAATAAGCTTTGTTCGGTTATATTGATGTTGACTACCCAATAATAACTACACCCATCGAAGACCATAACCATCTCCTTTTTCCAATGCTCACTCTCGTTCTTTGACAAACCTCTCATCCTATCGGATATAGAATATCTATCCCACTCAAAGATCGTATAGATTATGCTATCTCCTTCCTGATTAATATATCCAAAGTACTGCCTTCTGTAATTGTTAAGGTTTTTGTGGATCACTGGGCAATTTTTCCCTTGATTAACCCTCTCCCTATTCTCTTGCCTCAAATTGTTTTTTAAAACTTCTTCTGCTTCTTGAATATTATGCAGAGTTGGACTGAATCTCTTCTCGCTCTTAAAACAATAAGTGCAGTCTGTATCTTCTGAGAAAATAACTCCTTGAAACCCTTTACTTTCTACTACCATAGAATATTGGGTCGGCTGCTCTACGATTTTGAGAGGTGACTTGCAAGACAAATACAGAGATGTTAAGAATAGAAAGAAGATTATCTTCACAGCAAGAATCACTTCTTAAGCTCCATAACTTCTTCATTCGCTACTATTTCGGAAGCAACGTTAAGCCGGCCCTACTATCTTCCCCTTTCAAACGAGGGTACATACGTAAAATATCTTGATGGTCTGCGCCCTCCGATAGTTTTTTTAGAATAATTTCTACTGTAATTCTTGTGCCTTTAATCACGGGTTTACCCAGCATAATTTCATGGTTTGACACAATCCTATCTCGATACTTCATAACAAATGTTCATGTTGATTAGAACTAAGACATAACAAATT
>NZ_JBARYM010000469.1:0-1600 GCF_049647865.1 Tunicatimonas sp.
TACCAAACCTCTGAGGGGTGAGCGGAAGACCGTATAGTGTATCCCAAACAAGCGGGTAAGAGAGGAAAATCGGTAACGGTAGGTGATTTAAACACTGATGGTTCTTCTGAACTCATCACAACTTACGAGGACGCTGATTATCGGCACGGAGTAATAGCCAGCTTTCGTACGGCATCTGGCTGGCAGCACCAACCTGTTAGCGATACGCTAGGCCGTAAATTTGATTTTGCCGAATTAATAGACTTAGATCAGGATGGAGATTTAGACGTGCTCACTTCGGAAGAGAATAATAATAGCGCGACGCAGGGTGGTTTAGGAGTGGTATGGTACGAGAACCCCTAAAATGATAAAAGCACCTGATCGGTGCTTTCTTATTAAAATTCTAAACGTTTAATGGCAAATGTAGTATCAAATGATACAAAAGATAGCCCATCCGGCTAATACTGATGTTACTTTAATTGCTAACTCTATTCTTCTGCTTGTATCCATAACTCAATAATTTTAAGTACCAACTACTCCCATAGTGGCGAACAGTGTACCATTTCTACCCGAATTGCAGAAAAATGCCAGAAGTAAGCTTAAAAGGCACTGAGGGCGAGTATACTGCTGATTCCAGCTAGGAATTACAGATGAGGGAATGTAGGAAACTTTCCCAATTGGGGAAATTAGTCTCGTTTACTACCTGGAATCATCACGCCCAAGCCACCGTCAATACGGTACGCCTGCCCCGTCATAAAAGCAGCTTTATCACTACATAAATAGGCAATGAACTCGCCAATCTCCTGAGGTTGGGCTATTCGCTCGGTCAAATGCATGTCTACACACTCTTGGTACACCTGCTCCGGGTTAGGTGACTGCTGTATACCCCACTGCAACATTGGAGTATCTACGGTACCCGGGCAAACCGCTACGCAGCGAATACTAGGAGCGTAATCAACCGCAATACTGCGGGTTAAGCCTAACATAGCTGTTTTTGAAGTAGTATAAGGTGCCACATTATTCTGAGACAGCATTGCCTGAACACTAGAGACATTCACTACTACCCCTCGCCCAATCTTCTGCATATACGGAATAGTGTGTTTGGCGCACAGAAAAGCACTCTTCAGATTAACGTTCATCACTAAGTCCCACTCTTCCTCACTAGTTTCGGTAACGGTGGAGTAACGCTGAATTCCTGCGTTATTAATAAGGTAATTGATTTGCCCAAAAGATTGCTCCGCTTCAACTACTGCTGCTTCTACTTCCTTTTCTACTGAAACGTCGCAGCGAATTAATTGCACTCGTTTTTCGGTAGCTCCCCCCAGTACTTCGCCTTGTAATTCGTCCTTATCAAGAATAATAACATTGGCTCCCTCCCGTAACATCACCTCGGCGGTAGCTCTTCCTATTCCTTTGCTTCCTCCGGTAATAATTGCAGTACGCCGGTCGTGTTCCATAACTTATTATTTATAGTGTTATAATCAGATCAAATAAAAGTAGTAATACTATTAGATTATTCAATAGCCACAGTAGGTTGAGACGTTATCTTTCTATTTGAAGATTAATGGTAGGCTGGCTTTACGTCAATGTCTTTATCCCATTCAGTCCTGCTAATTTTACG
>NZ_JBARYM010000470.1:0-2283 GCF_049647865.1 Tunicatimonas sp.
TAGAAATTCCCCAAGAAGCCTTTATGGCGGTGCTGAAGTTGGATTGACCAAATGTGAGCCTTTAAGAATCTAACTAGAAATACATATATCTCGTTATCAAAAATAAAAAAAGCTAATGGCAGAAAAAGCTAAGGGTAAACATAAGTTCGGTACCCTGAATCCCGACGCAATAGAATTAGGAATCACCCGAAATAAAAAAAAAGCAGCCATGGAAGCTATCGGTTTGTGGAATGATGATCCCACCCAAAGTACTGATTTACGAACGATAAAAAAGATGGCAAAGGATATTCGAAGAGGGGCATGGCAAAGGAAGAAGTAATTGTATGCGATACCAACATTTTATTGGCTGTAATTAAAAATCATATACCTACAGTTCGAATTTTATCAGGATTGACGAATGAGTTCACCGAATGGCGCAATATGTATATCAGTATCATTACTTACGGAGAGATACTTCCAGTAACTCAAAAAAAAGAACGTAAAAAGATAATTGCGTTTTTAAGAAACTTTACTCTATTACACATTGACAAGCGGGCGAGCTTATTCACTAAAGAACTGATGAATGAATCATATTACTACGCTGGCTTGCTGGCCGATGGGCTCATTGGAGCCTCTGCTATTACTAATGGCATACCAATCTGGACATACAATAAGAAGGATTTTCAGCAATTCAAAGGTATTCGCTTTTTTAACCCTCGTTGATAGAGTGAAAGTGGTGATTCAACTCTCTACTCACTCAAAATATTGTACAGATCAATATTGAGGTAGTAATGGTGCCCCTGAATAGTTCGTTTGTTGAGTACGCCTAGTTCGGTAAGCTGATTAAGGTAGCTTCGGGCGGTATTCTCAGCGTAAATGTTCTGACTGGTAAAATGCTTTACGGTAGAATACGGTTGGGTGAACAGCATTTCTATCATCTGCTCTGGTCGTTGAATAGATGTTTGCTGACGAACTGCCTGTAAAATAGCTTCTTTCGACTGCAAAATATCGTTGATCTTTCGGTAGGTCAGATTAGCCGTTGACTGCACCGCTTCCAACATATATAGAATCCAAGGTTGCCAGTCGCCCCGTTGAGAAACTCCCCCTAAGCGAAAGTAGTATTCATCTTTATGGTCAATGATATAGCGACTCAAGAATAGAATCGGGAGATCGAGTAAGCCTTTTTTAGTGAGATAGTGGATATTAAAAATTCGGCCGGTCCGCCCGTTTCCATCCCAAAAAGGATGAATAGCCTCAAATTGGTAATGCCCAATCGCCATCTTTAGCAGCGGATCAACGGCATACTGTTGGTCATCGTTCATAAATTCCAGCAGGTTACTGAGCTTTTCCTCTAAGATGCCTTCCCCCCGGGGTGGCGTATAAATCACCTGCCCGGCAGTTGGCCCACTGCCCCCCTGACGAATCACAATGCGGGTAAATGCTGGACGAAAACCATCACTTGCCTCTTTCACCTCTTGGTACATCTGAATGAAATAATCCAGATCAAAAACTTCCTTCTGTTTTAGGGTATGAAACCCCTGCCATAAAGCTTCGCGATAGCGCAACACTTCTTTGGGAGCTCCGTAAGTCTCGTGCAAATCATTTTGACTGAATGCTTGGTACAGCTCGTCGTCGGTAGTGAATATATTTTCAATCTGGCTGGAGGCTTTCGCTTCCTGTAAGCTAATAGTATTAATCAAAAGCTTTTGGTCGGGTATGGCCGCGCTACGTCCGTGTAAGCGAGCCAATGCTGCTTTGGCTTCACCCAATTGTTCCAGCACTTCCACCGTTCGATAATGCTTATCAGATATAGGTAATGACGGTAATGTATTCCAGGGTTGGTTTCGGTCGGGATTGGTCCAGCTAGTTTCAGACATTACTTAAAGTTTCTCTTAATGTTTATTCATTGATGCAACCTTAAATTAAGGTCTGTTTTTGCACTAAACATTAAATAAACGATTTTATGATGTTTATAGTACTAATAAACTTAAATTTAAGGCCAATAACTGAACAGGCATTAAAAACGGCGCAAGATAATGTTTATAGAAGCAGAAAGTATTACTGGTTTCTTTACCTTAGCTTCTTGCAGTAATTAAACCGGAAGTGCGGATTGTTTCAGTAGCTTTTTTATGATGGCAACTGGCTTATATTTACTTTTGCAGCTTTCTAAAGTCCTATCAATTAATTAGATACAATCTCACCACTATGACCATTATAGACGGGAAGCAAACCGCTCAAAAAATTCGTCAAGATCTTACTGAACAAGTTCAACAAATTAAGGCTAACGGAGGCAAAGTTCCGCAT
>NZ_JBARYM010000471.1:0-6610 GCF_049647865.1 Tunicatimonas sp.
GGTAAATTCAGACCAGCAACCGGTTTTATCGCTTCAGTACCAGTTAGATAGCGAAAACTCTCGACCAGATGAATGGGCAGGGGCTTTTATCTGGGTAGAAGGATTTGAAAGAGATTTAAAAAAAATAAATCAGGTGTACTCCATTGGTAAAGCCTACAGCAATCTGCGCGATAATCATCAGGGGATTAATCCGCCATCTACTCGTTTTTTTAAACTACCAGTAACCTCGGAGCCCAACAATGTGCAACTGGATATTGCCCAAAATCACGAAGAAACTCAGAAAAGCAGATTTTCCTCCCTTAACCTAGACCGATTGGTAGTGAACCTGGGAATCTGGACGGCCAACGAAAAGCCTAACCAGCGAATGGGAGTCTACTTTACCAATCTTCGTTTGAGTGAACGGGGTGATGGAAACTCTATCGCAACCATGAACTCTGAGAATATTTGGCAAAAGGGAATTGATCACATTGCCGGCGAACATATCAACGTAGAAGAACGCTACGTTCCACCGGAGCGAAGCTAAAGCGATGGGCGGCGAATAAGATAAAATGGATTATGAATTTTTTCGCTACGCTTTTCCAGAATGAGTTGAGCCGCCGTTTCGCCCATTTTCTGAAAGTCAGTAGAAATTACGGCAATGCCATCGTGTAGTACTTCCTTCAGCGGTGTGTCATTGTACGAAATAATGCCTACATCCTGCCCTACTGCCAATTGATTATTCTTGCAATACTTGATGATATCAACTAGGTCGTCATCTTCTACTACTAAATACAAATCTTTTGGTCGCACCCAAGCTGGGTCGAATACGTTGGTAATACAGTAGTCAAAATGATGCTCGGTGCAGAAGCGCTTGAAGCTCGTGATTAATTCTGGACGATGCTGATTGCCATCGGGGAAGATAAAATACAATTTCTCGTATTTATTAATCACGTCTAACGCTGAAGTCAAGACTTGACGGGTATCTTCTTCGAAGTTTTCGCAGACAGCTTTGTATTTACCCTTTAAATCGTCTATATCTTTATCAATTAGTAGCAGTTTATCGGAAGGGATTTTCTCTATAACTGCTTGGGTTTGATCCGAGAAATTTTTAAAGCACGGAATGATCGCGTAATAGCTAAACTTGCCCAGATTTTCGTTGATAATTCGTTCCAGCTTTTTGGCACTGTAGTGATGTACAAACGTTTCTACTACCACTTCTTCGCCCAAGGTTTCTACAAAAGCGTTGACGATTTTCTTTTTATGCGCGCTAATCTTATTGATCGCTAAAAGTACCCGAAGCTGTCCGGTGGGCTCGATAGTATTTACGTAATAACCTTTGCCCGGGACTGAAACCAAGATTCCTTCTTCTCGCAGTTTATTATAGGCTTTCTCTACCGTGTCCCTTGATAAGTAGAAATCTTCGCTGGTTTCATTAATGGAAGGTATTCGCTCACCTTGTTTAAAAATACCCAATTCAATATCTGACTTAATTAAGTTAATTACCTGTTGATACTTCGGAATGCGGGAATCGCCGAAGATAATCGATTCATCAGATGAACGCATACGCATGTTGTTTTTGTAGGATAATGCTGACCAAAATACTGATTATTACTGCAACCTCTTGGCTAAGAAAGGAAAAAGCCTGAATAAATCAGGCTTTCGGTAATTCTATTTGTTCTCCGGCTTTGTTATAAAAATGATATTCCATCATTCCTAAGGAAGAATCTTTTTCCAGATGAATCCACTTTTTATGTTTAAAGAACCAATCTACTCGCTTAGAAAAAAGTCCATTGGTAAAATAAGCATGTAAATACGGATGCAGCGCAATAGTTAAGCTTTTCTCGTTTTGTTTGCCAAGTAGGTAATCGACATCTCGCTCTACTTGATCCGCAATTAGTATAGATGGAGTCACTTTCCCTTTTCCCTGACAAGTCGGGCAAATTTCTTTAGTAACAATATTCAATTCTGGGCGCACCCGCTGTCGGGTAATTTGCATTAGACCAAACTTGGTTAGTGGCAAGATGGTGTGCTTCGCCCGATCAGTCTTCATCTCTTCGCGCATTGTCTGATATACAGCTTTCTTATTTTCAGAACTCCGCATATCAATAAAGTCGACCACGATAATACCACCCATATCGCGCAAGCGAAGTTGGCGGGCAATTTCGCCTACGGCCTGTTTGTTTACACTAAGAGCCGTTGTTTCCTGATCTTTTTCCGAATTAGATTTATTGCCACTGTTCACGTCGATCACGTGCAGGGCTTCGGTATGCTCAATAATCAGATAACCACCACCGGGCACCGTTACCGACTGTCCAAATAGTGATTTTAGCTGCTTTTCGATACCATAATTCTCAAACAGCTTAATTTTACCGTGGTACTGCTTAACAATTTTTTCTTTATTCGGGGCGATTGTCTGAATATAAGATTTCACCTCCGAAAAGATTTCATCATCGTCAGTGACAATACTATCAAATGATTCATTTAGAACATCACGCAATAGAGAAGAAGCACGACCCACTTCCCCAATAATTTTCTCCCGAGGTTTGGCATTTTGCAGCTTCTTCATACCTTCTTGCCAGGTTTCTACTAAGTTGCGAAGGTCGCGATCTAGCTCAGCTACCTCCTTACCTGAGGCTACTGTTCGAATAATTACCCCGAAACCCTCGGGCTTTATGGAAGAGACCAAACGGCTTAACCGTTTCCTCTCGTTCTTGTCGGTAATCTTTTTTGATATATTTACTACGCTTGAGAAGGGAACCAATATGAGGTACCTTCCGGCCATAGACAACTCGCAGGATAATCGTGGCCCTTTTGTCGAAATAGGTTCCTTGACAATTTGTACCAGTACTTGTTGATTGCGATTCAGCACCTGATTAATTTTTCCGTGCTTATCAATGTCAGGTTCGGCATTTGTTTTACCGAGCTGTTGACCATTATTTTTTTTCGCAATTACATTCCGAACATGTTTATTTAATGTTCGGATTTGGGGCCCTAAGTCTAGGTAGTGCAGAAAGGCGTCTTTCTCGTAGCCGACGTCAATAAACGCAGCGTTCAATCCTGGCACCACCTTACGGACAGTTCCCAAATAGATGTCACCAACCGTAAATTTGTTGGTGTCAACTTCCTGATGAAATTCTACAAGGCTCTTATCTCGTAAAAGTGCTATACGACATCCTTCTTGAGTTGAATTGATAACTAATTCATTGCTCAAGGGATTACTATTTAAAGGTGTGGCATGCTACTACAGCATAGAAAGTGATTAGATTAATCAAGTAGTAGTATGCGAAATAAAAATAAAGGGTAGGTTAACGCAAATAAGAGGCGTTTTCCTACCCAGCCAAGAGTGTTGTGTTACTTCTTCTTATGGCGATTCTTTCTTAAGCGCTTTTTGCGCTTATGCGTAGCAATTTTATGTCTTTTACGTTTTTTTCCACAAGGCATATTCTTAATGTTTTAGTGAAACAAGTTATTTTTATAAATTTTTAGTGTTATTGTGTTCTTGTGCTGTAGCATTTTACTTTATTAAAGCTTATAGCTCAGTAGCAACAAACTTTAACACCATAATACTTAAACACGATATTTTCCAATTAAATTCTCTCTAAATAATTATCTACGTTAGCAATTATCTCTGGGTCATCGCTAATCGTTTTGATGTATTCAAACTGTTGGCGCGATTTTTCCTCATCACCGGCTTCTAAATAGCTTACTCCTAGCAAAAACTGCGCTTGCAGATTATCAGGATTAATTTCTTTTACCTTCTCAAACCGCTCTACTGCCTTCTCATATTGCCCTGACTGTCTTGATAATAATCCTAAGTTATAGGTAGCCAGCTCGTGATTTTCATTCGTCTCTACTATTTCACGCAACATTGTGATACCCGCCATTGGGTTTGATGAGCCGATATACGTCATCGCTGATTTAGCTTTAGCATCTAAGTTTCCCGGTTCTTCTTCCAATACCTTATCGAAGTAGAAACGGACTTTAGTGCCTAGCTGCTGCCGCTGCCCATTACCTATGGCTCGCATAAAAGCCTCATAATACATTTCTCCCGCTCTTTCCTCATCCTTTAGCTCTTCAGTTTGGCTAGCGATCACTTCAGCATAGTAAGCAGCGCTATCGTAATGGTCAGCTTGGATGAACAGTTTCACCAGAGAATTGGCAAAGATAGTATTTTTTTCGGCACTCTCATTGGTAAGGTACAAAGTTCGCAGGCTATCGGCTTCTACCTGTACAGCGGGAGCCAGGGGCGGAAGGTGGACGTCTTCTTCAGTTTCAGCTACTGGCATCGGAGTTTCGCCTACTGCTTGTTCATCATTATCTACTACAATGCGAGGCAAACTAAACAAACCTACTATCGCAAGTACGGCTACTCCTACTATAATCCACTGTTTTTTAGCCATAATCTAGAGAATCTTTATGCTAAGGGGCAATACCTCGGGGAGGGTATTACTTAGCTAGGCTCAGTCACCTTTAATTTTTCGCTCAGCTTCTCGCTGGTTTTAATCTTTTCTACGAACACCTTAGATGGCTTAAAGCTAGGCACGAAGTGTTCTTCAATAACAATAGCCGTATTTTTGGAAATATTCCGGCCTATTTTCTGAGCCCGTTTTTTATTTACGAAGCTTCCAAATCCGCGTACATAAATATTCTCCCCCTCAGCCATCGAGTTTTTAACTACAGTAAAGAATGCTTCTACAGTGGTATAAACATCTGCTTTGTCAATACCGGTCTTATCAGCAATCTGTTGAACTACTTCTGCTTTGGTCACGTTCTATTTAGGTTTTAGTTAAGTACTGGATTTTGGTTACTACCCAAAACTGGGGAGCGTAAATTTAATGGTAAATCATAAATTAGAAAAAAAAAGAACTAAAATCTCCCCCATCTCTAGCGCATTCTCAAAGATTCTATCTCATTATTAGCCAATTAGTTTGGAACAACCGCCTTTTGCTGAAGAAATTATCCAATGGTACCAGAAGCATCATCGAGATTTACCCTGGCGTCACACACTTGATCCCTATCAAATTTGGCTATCGGAAGTTATCCTACAGCAAACTCGGGTTGCTCAAGGATTACCTTATTACCAAAAATTTGTTGAAGCTTTTCCTACCGTATACGATCTAGCCCATGCCTCGGAACAGGAAGTTCTGCGACTTTGGCAGGGCTTAGGCTACTACTCTCGAGCCCGTAACCTACATGCTTGCGCTAAAAGTATTGTGGCCGATCACCGTGGCGAGTTTCCTAAAACCTACCATGAGTTATTAAAATTGAAAGGTGTGGGAGCATACACGGCAGCAGCCATTGCCTCCTTTGCTTTTAATGAAACGGTACCCGTAGTAGATGGTAACGTATATCGGGTACTTTCGCGGGTATTTGGTGTTGATGACGATATTTTATCTACTACCGGTCAGAAGAATTTTCGGAAGTTGGCCGATCAGTTAGTTCCTGCTGGGCAGGCCAATGTATACAATCAGGCCATTATGGAGTTTGGCGCGCTGCAATGTACGCCCGCCAACCCAGCTTGCTTATTGTGTCCACTATCTGCTATGTGTTACGCCTATCAGCACGGCAAGCAAAAAACCCTTCCGGTAAAAATTAAGAAAGGAAAAGTGAAGGATCGTTATTTACACTATTTAGTAGTGAGATTAGGCGATAAGGTTTTAATGAAGCAGCGACCAGAAAAAGGTATTTGGGCCGGACTCTACGATTTCTATTTGATAGAAACTAAGCAGCCTCGAAAATGGGACGAACTGAATGACCCAGTATTGAACGAGATAATACAACAGCAACCTCAGGTAGAAAAATCTGAATTACTTCAACACCAACTGTCGCACCAGCGGTTACACGTTACTTTTTACTCTATCGTTTTAAATGGTAACTTAGTAAAGGAACCTCATTATTCAGCTGGTAAATTTTATTCTCGAGAAGAAATAGAAGAGTTACCTAAGCCTATTTTGATTGATAACTTTTTACGGAATAACCACCTCTGACATTAAATTATTTAGTAACTTGTTATAAAGCGAATGACGGTTGTTTTCTCAATCTTTGTCAATTGTCGGAACATTAACTTCGTTTTTTGAGTAATAAAGTACAGATCAACATTAATCATTATGGCCGGAGTCAATAAAGTGATATTAGTAGGTAACCTCGGAGCTGACCCAGAAATTCGCCACCTGGAAAGTGGCTCGAAGGTAGCTAATATCAGCATTGCTACCTCAGAATCGTATACCAACCGTAATGGCGAGCGAGTAGAGCAAACTGAATGGCATAGAGTAGAGTTATGGGATCGACTAGCTGAACTCTGTGAAAAATATCTTGCTAAGGGCCGCACGGTGTATATTGAAGGAAAGATCAGAACCAATGAGTATCAAGACAAAGAAGGGGTTACTCGCTACGATAAGCGTATTCGAGCTACGAACATGACTTTTGTTGGTGGACGGAACGAAGATAGCGGTGACAACAATTATCAGTCTTCGTCTACAAATACTTCATCACCAAAAGTTTCAGAGCCTAACAGTGGACCACCACCCAGCACTGCGCCTGCTTCAACAGCTAGTAATAATGCAGGAACAGTGGCAACCAATAATAGTGAGATGGACGATCTGCCGTTCTAATTGATCATCTAACCTTAATC
>NZ_JBARYM010000472.1:0-1882 GCF_049647865.1 Tunicatimonas sp.
CACCAAACCACTCTACGACCAGCTTACCGATCAACTAAACCGTTTTTACCAAAATTATTAAACGTAATTTGATAGGATAAAACGGTTACTCCTTGATGAATGAGGTGCGCTGCGTCTTTCCGTTTTCTGTAAAAACCACCAACGAATATATTCCACTTGGCAATGAAGCTACGGAGAATCGGGCATTATCTCCAGGCAATAGTGCTTTGGTGTTTAACTCTAATCCTTGCGTATTATATATCTTAATAGCTTGAACCCCAGCATAGTCTATCGTAATCCAGTTGGTTGCCGGATTTGGATAAATATTAAATACTTCATCTGCTGGAATAGATGAAATAGCGGTAACCTGATCCACTTTTAGGTTAAATGTTAGTATAGCAAAATCACCTGCTTGGTCCTGCGCCTGTAGCTGAACTTCTGTTTCCCCAACTAATCGGGCGGTTATTCGCAGTGAGTCAGACGTAAGTTCCAATTGAGCTACATCCGGATCGGCTACCGCCGCCTGAAACATTAGTGTATCGCCATCGGGATCAGTAAAAATAGTTGAGAGACTAATCTCCCACTGCTGGTACTCTACTAAATATTGAGTATTTAGCTGCTGTTTTACCAACGGGGCTTGGTTGGGGGGTAATACTGAGATGAGCAGCGTTACGCTAGAATATTCACCTACGGGATCGTAGGCATACAAAATTGCTTCCTGTTCGCCCAAGGCATTGGCCTGCCCAATTAATAGTTTATCTTCAATTCGGAGGTCTACCACTGAGCTTTTTAATACGCCTAAATCATTGGAAGAGAAAGAAGGACGAGTGAAACTATAGGTAAGCGAATCTTGATCGGGATCGGAAAATAGCGAATCCAAGTTTAGCCTAGCCGATTCACCCTGTAGCCGTATTGCTACCGCTAGCGTATCCTGAATTGGCTGAGGCGACTGATTTTCTGGCAGTATGGTTATTACTGAAGTGACTTCTGCTTTGTTTCCAACCGCATCGGTCACCCTGATAATACCCTCAGACTTACCTATTTCCCACGGATTAATTAACAGTATGCTATCCATTGTACGGGCGGAAGCAATAGCGTTACCTTTCCACTGAAAACTGAAACGCAGAGGATCTCCTTCCGGGTCGGTTACGAAGCTTGCTACGTTAAAACGAGCCTCACCCCGTTTAATAGCTATTGAGAAATTTACCAATGAGTCAGACCAAATTGGAGGCAGGTTTGGTTCAACTACTACCATTGTTATGGGAAGAACTTCTAACTCATCATCAAAAAACTGGAAGCGGATATTGGTGCGGTACTGACCCAACTCCTCATTTCCGGACTTTAGCTTAAAACGAAACCTGCCGACTTCTCGGGGCAGCAAGCTTCCGGCAGAGTCTATCATTGTCAACCAACTAGGTAATACCTCGTCAACTGACCATCTTAATGTGTCGGTAAAGCTAGTATTTTGCAAGCGAACTCCTCGGGTTAGGCTATCACTTTGAACTACCTCAGCTACTATTTCCGATGGGCTAATTAGTAGTGGTGGAGGTTCTAAACCTATTCCGTCCAGTAAAACCGCCATCTCAGGCTGTTGCAGATCATTGCTACTGATAGTGATCTGACCAGCTTGTTCGCTTAAGTCTTGTGGGGAGAATACTACTTGAAAAGTATACTTTTCTCCGGGGGCAATCATTATATTAACTGATTCTACAGTAAATAGCTCATTGTCAGATACTATATTATTTATTGTAAGAGTATCTGTTCCCTTGTTTTTGGCAACTAACTCTCTTTTTTTGGAGAATGTACGATACACTTCACCGAATTGTGCACGTCGGCTCGATACGTTTAGTTCGGGAGTGCCAGTAACTGTTAACTGTACTGGAATTTCTACTGTAGGATTATC
>NZ_JBARYM010000473.1:0-12713 GCF_049647865.1 Tunicatimonas sp.
ATATCCATTACTTCCGGTACCGAGGTCTGCATCCGAAATGCCATTTCGTACTGTGAGATTCGGGTCAGGATTTCCGGGTCGCCTACCTGCTGGTACTCTTGTTGGTTAATATGATTAATAGCATCTAAGGTTTTTCGCCGCAAATCGCCACTCATGCCTTCGGGATTGGAGACGTAAAGTACTGGATCACCCTGCGAGCGACACTGCACTCCTTGGTAGATAGACGGTAGAAAGCCGCTCCCCCACACGCTCTTTCCGGCACTTGGAGTTTTACCACCCGAAACCAGCACCATGAACCCAGGCAGGTTTTCATTTTCGCTACCCAGCCCGTAAGTAACCCATGAGCCAAAACTGGGTCGCCCCAGCCGGGCACTACCGGTTTGAAGTAAAAGCTGAGCTGGTGCGTGGTTAAATTCATCGGTATGTAATGATTTTACTACCGTAATATCATCGGCCATCGTTGCTAAGTGCGGCAACCGATTCGAGATCATCATCCCGCTTTCGCCTCGTTGATAAAAAGTGGCCTGTGGCCCCAGCATTTTGGGTACACCTTCAATAAAAGCGAAGCGTTTACCTTCTAGCAAAGAGGGCGGACAGTCTTTGGCGTGTAGTTTCTCAAGCTCAGGTTTATAGTCAAATAGCTCTAACTGGGAAGGTGAGCCCGCCATGTGCATATAGATTACTCGTTTGGCCTTACCCGCAAAATGGGCAAAACCAGGAGCCATCGGATTAGTCGGCAATGAAGCAACCGGAGCTGGTGCTACCGCGCTACTATCTAAATTACAGCCAAACAAAGATGCCAAGGCTACACCACCCAGTCCTGAAGTACATTTTTTAAGAAAGTGCCGACGGGTTTCTACCTGCGACTCGCGATACTGCTTTTCTTGATATATATTCATTGATTGTTAGGCTTTCGTCACAAATTCATCTAGGTTCAGAATAGCGTTCGCCACTACCGCCAGCGCGGCTAATTCAGCATCTTCTCCACCTGCCATTTTAATTACCTCTTCGGGATTTTCCTGGTAGTACTGCTGAGCCTCTACGTACAATGTCTTCAACTGTTCTAGTTTCTTGGGTTCTATCGGATTGATAATCGCTTGCTCATAACCGAAACGAAGCTGGTCTTCTGGAACCTCGCCAGCGTGTTGCATCTGCTTAGCTAATGACTGAGCCGCTTCTACAAATACTGGATCATTCAGTGTGACTAAAGCCTGTAGCGGAGTATTGGTATCAATTCGACGAGTTACGCAGAACTCCCTACTCGGCCCATCAAAAGCGATCATGGACGGATATGGGCTGGTTCGCCGCCAGTAGGTATATAACGCTCTGCGGTGCTGATCTTCCCCCTCACTCGTCTTCCATTCTAAGCCACTGTATACAATTTGCCAAACTCCATCGGGCTGAAGAGGCATAACACTAGGGCCATACATCTTTTCACTCAGCAATCCGCTCACAGCTAAGGCCTGATCACGAATTTGCTCGGCGGTTAGTCGTACTCGGGGGCCTCGAGCTAACAGCCGGTTACGCGGATCGGCCGCTAGCAATTCGGGAGTTACTTTCGATGCTTGCCGGTAGGTTGCCGACATCACCATTTGCTTCAGTGCGCTTTTTATGCTCCAGTTGTGCTCATTCATAAACTGTAAAGCAAGCCAATCAAGTAATTCTGAATGGGAGGGGCGAGCCCCCTGGGTGCCAAAATCTTCTATTGTTTCTACAATGCCGATGCCGAAAAGCTCCGACCATAGCCGGTTTACCATTACGCGAGCGGTAAGCGGGTTTTCCTCACTCACCAGCCACTGAGCCATTCCTAAACGATTGTTAGGATCACCTTCGGCCAGAGCGGGCCAAGCTTGAGGCACATCCGGATTTACCACCTCACCGGGTACTAGCCAGTTGCCTCGCTCAAAAACGTGCGTAGTGCGAGCAAAACGCTCGGGCCGATCAACAGTGATAGGCGTACGGATTACTTCAGAGCTGTTTAACAGGGAAATTAAGTTCTGTTGCTGCTGCTGATAGTGCGGCTGATCTTCACCCGGAAGTGGCTCGTGAAATAGCAACCACTCTAACATAGCAATACCTCCTTGCTGCTGAGGATCCCTAAAGACAAAATACAGATCATGTTCACCACTTACCCCGCTGAACGGGATTGCAGTCGTTTTAAACTGCCAGCCTCCTTCATTCGACTTTACATTCCAGACAGCCAACTGCTCACCTTCTAGGCTATCGAGCCGAATCTCTACTTTGCCTCGGCTGTGGTTAGCACTGTAGCTAATAAGCAGTTGGGTTTCATTTTTTAGCGGAACATTCTTTAGTCGGGCATAACCACCGTCCTCTACCGAAAGGTATTTATTATCAAGTAGAGAACCGTTCACCACGGTATCGAAGCTGCTCGGATGAATTTTGGGTTCGGCAATTCTTACCAGGTTGATGAATTTTTGAGCATTTTGCAGCTTATCGTCCGCCGAATTAGTATGCCGGATTACCCAATTTTTCAGGTTCTCCAATTTCTGACGGTCTTCTTCTTCTTGAAAAGTGGTTAAGTTAGGCGATTCACTCGGCACATCTACGTCAGCCGTGTTGTTCAAAAAAGCAAAAAACTTAAAGTACTCTTCGTGCCGGATAGGGTCGTACGGATGGCTGTGGCACTGTACACAAGCCATGGTAGTGGCCTGCCACACATCCCAGGTAGTGTTCACCCGATCAATAACTGCTGCTACTCGAAATTCTTCATCGTCGGTTCCCCCTTCATCATTATTCATAGTATTCCGATGAAAAGCAGTAGCAATCAAGTGCTCATCGGTTGGATTGGGAAGCAAATCACCCGCCAGTTGCTCAATAGTGAATTGATCAAACGGCTTATCTTCGTTGAATGACTTAATGAGCCAGTCGCGATACTGCCATATGGAACGGCGGTTATCTTTCTCGTAGCCCTTGGAATCAGCGTAGCGGGCTAGGTCCATCCACAGAGCCGCCCATCGCTCGCCAAAGTGCGGAGATTCCAGTAGGCGATCCACCGCTTTCTCATAGGCTTCCGGGCTATCGTCATCTAAAAGTTGCTTTAAGTCGCCCTGCGTAGGGGGAAGCCCCGTTAGATCTAGCGACACTCTTCGAAGTAAAGTCGCTTGATCAGCTTCATTGGCCGGTTGAATATCTTCCTGTTCCAGTCGTTCTAATACGAAATTATCGATTTCATTGTCGCCCCACTCCAAAGCTACTTCCGGAACTATAATAGGCTCGGGTTTTACGTAGGCCCAATGATCCTCCCACTGCGCCCCCTGATCAATCCAACTAGTTAAAATGGCAATTTCTTCCTCAGATAGAGGCTCCCCTTCGGGAGGCATTCGCTCATCGTCTGTAGGATCGCTGATCATTATGCGGCGAATCATTTCACTAGCATGAGGATCTCCCGGCACAATGGCCAGTTTTCCCGACTCGTTCTCACTTAGCGCATCGGTCCGAAATAGTAAGCTAAACCCACCGGAGCGTTTTACTCCACCATGGCAGGTAATACACTTTTTATTGATGATCGGTCGCACTTCGGCATTAAAGTCTACCTCTTTGGAAGATTCGTTTAGTACCAGCCAGGTTAAATAAATTACGAAAAGAAAAAAAAAGCCTAACCCGCCCCAACGGATAAGGGAAGGGTATTTTTGGGAAGATTTGTTCATTAAAAGGTTGTCATGTGATTGAAGAGTGAATTTACAAAATTTGTTAGTAGTTCAAAAGTGGCTGATTTGATGAAAGAGAGAGTGCTTCAGCCAAAAATATCACCGTTCTATCAGCACGAAGCCACCCCAGAAATAGGGATCGGCCCGTTGCTTCCTCACTGCCAACTGGGCATTTCTTAGTGCTTGATGCTTCCCCTGGCCTGATAACCAATTCTGATAAAAAATGGTCATCAGTTCCGCCGTGCTGTTATCATTTACGTTCCAGAGACTCATTAGCACACTCTGCGCCCCAGCAATTAAAAAGGAGCGCTGCAAGCCATACACTCCCTCTCCATTCTTGATGTCGCCTAGTCCGGTCTCACAGGCACTCAATACAACCATCTCCGTACCATTTAGCCGTAGGTTCATCGCTTCATAAGCGGTTAAAATACCATCTTCTGCCTTCCAACTAGATGAATTTTGCCGAAGAATGCTATACTCAGCTCCTGCCAAAAGTAGACCAGCTCTGAGCAACGGGTTGGCCGAAATATTTTGTGAATGCGTTCCGTAATTCCGATTAAGGTTTTCTGATTCGGCTAAATCCGTCATAAAATAGCCATGAGAGGCAATATGCAGTATTCTAGGTTCTTTCGCAGATTTTATCATTTCCTCTCGAGCCTCCTCACCTAAATACGTTCGGGTTATCCACTGGTGTTCGGTTAGCATATCACTAATTTTCTCTACTTCGGTTTTAGTACCAGGCAGATCTCGGATTCCAAATAAAAAAGGAGTACTACCTAGCATACTTGATGCGGTAAGCGGTGATGACTCAGTTGGGTCAATCACCGCCTCACTATTCTGGTACCCTACCCGAAACTGAAAATCGGGTGAGCCAACTAAGTAGGCTGATTTTAAAGATAACTGATTGGGAGAGCGAACTAGATCACGGGTGCTACTCAATACTCGCAAATCCATTTCATCAATTACGTAACGCCCAGTTTGGGTATGATAAAGGCTATTAATATTGATTTTATGGTAAACCCCATCGGGGGCTAAATAAACCGTTTTTATACTGTTGGACAATTTTTCCCGAACAAGCCACCAGTATTGATTATAAGAAAGCTCATCTTTTATTCGAAACTTGACTGCGTTCTGATAATAGTAATAGTTTTTATTTTCCATCTCCTTCCCTTCGGGAAATACGCAAATCTGCGGAGCAACGCTGCCCGACTCTAATACCAAAGCAGCATATAGCACGATACTATCGCGAGCCACTCGAATAATCTCTACGGCTGCTTCAGAGGGCTGAAGTTGCTGTTGTACTTGCTGCCAAGTAACCTGCTCGCTTTCTACGGTTGTTGCAAATGTTTCTGACTTACGAGATAGTTGTTTTTCTAGCTGGTTAGCTTCATTTTCTAAGGCCACAATATTGTCGCTCTGATTGTTACGTTCTTGGCGGGATAATGTATACAACCGTCCCAATTGCTCTTTTACCGCTAGCCATCGTTTGTATTCTTGCAATGTTTCGGTTTCACTCTTAGCTTCAATAATTTGTCTAAGCTGATAAGAAGCATCCAATAGCATCGCTTTGGTTACTAGTTGAAGATTATACAGTTCAACAAGCAACTGTTGTTTTCGATCTTCAGTTACACTTTCCGCTCGGTAGTATACCTGATCAATCACAAAATCCCGAAAGGCATGAAACACTGGTTCTACTCGTTGATAATAAGCCCCTTTCTCTTGCTCACTTAAAGAAGGAAAGTAGTTTTGTATTTGCCCAATATAATTTTCAACTACGTCGTGAAAAATAGCCTCTGCGTTTTTATATCGCTCGAGCTCATGGTATAATACCGCCTGACTGTATTGCGCATAAGCAAAATCAGGATGTAGTTCTCCGAGCACTTCCCGACGGACATCTACTGCTTCCTCAATAAATTCGGTCGCCTTGTCAAGTTCATTTAAATCTTGGTAGAGTAGTCCTAAGTTGAGTAAGGTAGTTGAATAGTACGGATGATCTTTACCCAGAATTTTCTCGCTAATCGACAAAGACTCTTCAAGTAAAGGTAAAGCCTTCTCGTATTGGTTATTATTCTGATAGAGCGTAGCTAAGTTGCTTAATGTAGCGGCATAGGACGGATGCTGCTTTCCCAAAGTATTAGCATCAATGGCAAGTGCCTGCTGATAGTACTGCTCCGCTAACGCTATACTATCCTGTGCTTCATAAAGAGCTGCCAAACTCTGATAGGCGGTGGCCAGGTCAGGATGAGATGCTCCGTATGAGTCAGAAAATGTTTTCTGACTCGTCAGTAGTAATGGTTTGGCTTGAACGAAATTTCCTAAGATGAAGTAAAATTTTGCTAACTCTAATTGCACTTTGGCCTGCTCAGGATGGCTCTTACCAAAATGATCTAGCGATAGTTCGTATGCTTGCTGAAGTAACGGTTCCGCTTCCGGGTAGTTACCAGTGACTGTTTCCAGGCGAGCTAGATTTAAGTAGCTAGAAATCATTGAAGGATGTTCAGCTCCCCATATTTCTCGCTGTACTTGCGCAACTAATTCCAGCATGGGCCGAGCTTGAGTGTATTTTCCTTCCTCCAGATAGAGCAGACCAATATTAGAAAGAGTTATTAAGTACTCTGGATGTTGTGTACCTAGCAGCTTTTCTTTTATCTTAATTGCAGATTCTAACATTTTAGCTGCTTTAGGATAATTACCTACGGCTTGACAAACCAGGGCGTAATTGCTCAGTAGGTTAGCATAAATGTTGTTCTCAGTTCCATCAATCTTCTCTTGAATACCGATTGCTTCCTGAAAAAATATTTCCGCTTCTACCAGATATCCAATATCATGATATAGTGCTGCTATTCCGCTAATGGCACCCACATAATTAGGACTTTCCCGCCCAACAGCCCATTTTATGAGTTCTAATGATTTCTGGTGATAAAAGATGGCGGTATCAAATTGAACCAAACCTTGGTAGTTCCGGGCTACGTTGCTGTAGATAAAAGCTTGGTGCAATACGGCCCGCTGGCTCGGTAATTTTTTCTTGCTTAGGATTTTTACTGCTCGTTTAAAATATTGGGCAGCCTGTTCATAATTACCCGCATCTTGGTACGAAGTAGCTAGATTATTTAGGGCGATAGCATACTGCCAAGGATAATCAGTTGTAGTATCATCAAGATGAATGTGCTGGGCGTACAATGCACTTGCTTCTGCTGGGTTACTGTGCTCTTGATAATAAGCGGACAAATTTGCCAAAGCTACCCAAAAACTGCCCTGGGTATATTCTACTGGGCTGGCCCGGTACTGAAAAGCTCTATCGATGAGATATCCCCCCTCCCCCACGTTTTGGTCAGCTAGGGCTATTGCGCCCAAATTATTTAATATACTGGAGTATGCTTCAGTTACTTGGGTTGAGTCTTGTTCGTAGTAACGACGAGCCATTGTATACCAGTATTGGGCATTTTGCCATTCGGCATTTCCTAAAGCAATATTTGCTCGCTGATAGCATAACTCAGCATAAAGCGTTGCAGTCGTGTCTCCCCGTTGCTGAAGTGTTTGTAGTAAGTTATCTACTTTTGCTTGGTCAAGTTCGCCATGTAGTAGCCATTGTTGAAATTGGGCTTGTAGTGATTTCAAATTATCCGTTGAGCGACTCTGAATACGTGTATACAGTGAATCAGCCGCACGACGATTACCGGCTGCTTGATATAACTTACCAACTTCAAGCTGAAGTAGCATCAGCGAATCTGTTCGTATCTCGGTAGAATCCGCTAAAAGTAATATTCGCTTTAGTGTTGCCTGAACCGACGCAGTATTACCTACCGAAACATACAGATTAGCAGCGTTCTGGTAGGCTTCTAACAATAGCCCCCCGTTGACACGTGGTAGATGTTCGCGACATTTGATTTCCTGAAGAGTATATTCTAGAGCTAGTGAGTCTTGATGTGAAAACGCCGTGATCAGCGATAGTAAGCGTAAATTGTCAGCGTATTCGGCGCTTAATACTCCGTACCGCAACTTAGTGGTTTCCAAACTTCGCCAAGCAGACTGGTAAGATTCGGTAATTTTTCCTTGTTGGTAAAGAGACAGCGCCTGCTGATAAGGCACTACTTTAGCTTCCTGAGCTAAAATACAGGTAGCCCTGAGTAGTAAAAATAAAGTAAATGCAGTGCGCATCCATTACAGGTTGTCATTCTTTCATTAAAGGTATTCTGGAGGTGTTTAGTTCAGTCATAAAAGGTACCGCTACGGAGTTACTCTAGTCGTTGCCAATACTGAAATGGTAGTGAAATTCATAAAACTTTGAACAGACAAAGCGTCTTTCCAACTTAAACTTCAACCCAAGCAACGAAGCACTGCTACAAGTAAGCTCAATATCTGTTAGTAAAAAAACCAATAAAAATCCTCAAAATGTAAGATCGAGTGAGTTTATACATATTTCTTGTCGTAGCATCTGTATTATTTATATGTATGTTTACCTAAATTTGACCACCACATATACAACAATATCTGAACTAATTCTTCAAACCAAACCGGATATGTTCAAAATCCTTCTGTTCTTACCTCTCTTCTTTTTTACAGTCTGCTTTTCTCTTGAAGCTCAGGAAACTCAATGGGCCAGTGAGGTATTGGAGGTATCCTCCTCTTATAATCCCCGCCTACTGTTTAAACAAGACCTACAGTACGTAGAGTACGAACCTCGCCAGGCACTCGGCCGACCCGACGTGTTACCGGGAAATAGCGGCGATAGCCCCAATGCCTGGCTACCAGCTAAACCCGACCGAGAAGATTTTATTAAAGTAAGGTTTGATCGACCAATGAAAATTCAGCAAGTAGCTATTGCCGAATCTCGCAACCCGGGGGCGGTTTACCAAATTTTCTGCTACGATGTAAGAGGCACCGAACATTTAGTGGCTACATTAGAACCGGCTCCGGTAGCGGCTCAAGGTCGCATATTTAACTTTTTTATGAACCCTACTTCGTACGAAGTACAGGCGGTAAAAATTGTGCTCAGAGGCGATGCCGTACCTGGTTATAATGCTATTGATGCTATTGCCATTTCTGGCTCGTCGGTACCCACAGTAGCCGACATTGATATAGTGCCTAATCTCAATCCTGATTTAGCCCTGGAAAAGATTAAAGCCAATTTTGGTGATATGATTAACATCAGTCCTATCATGTCGCCCGATGGCAATACGATGTTTATTAGTCGCAACTCGCCCGATAATGTGGGGGGTAAACGTGACATAGAAGACATCTGGTATCTGGAACGCGATCAGAATTCAGGGGAATGGAGCGATCCTAAGAATATTGGCATTCCGCTTAATAACAAGGGTAGTAACTACGTAAGCTCAGTAGCCTTGAATGAAGATGGAGGCTACACTTTACTGTTAGGCAATCGCTACCTGGAGAATGGAAAGATGAGAGGCGGAGTATCTATTTCCACCCGCCAAGCGGACGGCAGTTGGTCCTCACCTACTCCAATGGACATTCTCGATTTTTATAATTATTCTGAGGTAGCCAATTATCACTTGTCTAACGACCAAAAGTACCTACTGATGTCGCTCCGGCGCGACGACGGATACGGAGAGTTAGATATTTACGTAAGCTTTAATCGGGGAGATAACTCCTGGTCGGCACCAATGAATTTAAGCAGAACTATTAACACCGCCGATATTGAGTCAGCTCCATTTATGGCTGATGATACAACCCTCTATTTCTCTTCCAAAGGATACAGTGGCTTTGGCGGTGAAGATGTCTACGTTAGTCATCGGCTAGACGATACCTGGATGAACTGGTCTCAACCCGAAAACCTTGGTCCGGTGATCAACTCAGAAAATGATGACACGTACTTTAATATCTCCGTAGATAAGCAGTATGCTTTTCTTACCCGTGCTACCGTTGATAGTTCTGATCTTTTTCAAATATCAGTACCTATTTATCAACGTATTGAACCACTATACGTTGTGAAAGGACAAGTGTACAATGTGAAAAATAATATGCCAGTGCAGGCTAGCGTTATTTTTGACAACGTTTCGGACACGGTGACAGCAACCAGTAGTCAAGGGAATACTAATGACGACGGACGCTACGAACTTACACTACCTCCGGGAATCTACGATATTTATGCTGAGAAGCAGGGCTTCGCTACAGTTAACCGTCAACGAGTTGCTTTGGCCGAGATTGACCCTGATGGTGATAAGTTAGTTTTTCGTGATATCTATATGTCTGATAACCTTTCGGATTTAGATGTAGCTGAATCTTTGTCTATTACTCGCAAGGCAATTGCCTCCGAAGAAGTACTCTTTGAACTGGAGAGTTTCGCATTAGGTAAAAAGGCGTATGCCTACTTAGATAAAGTAGCTGCTTTTATGAATGATAACTCTGATTTAAGCTTGCGCGTGGCAGGCCACACCGACTCATCAGGAACCGATCGTTTTAATCAGCAGCTTTCTGAAAAACGAGCTAACGCAGTAGCTGACTATCTATCGCACCGGGGCATTACTTCCGAGCGGCTTAGAATAGTTGGTTACGGTGAGAAACGCCCGTTAGTTAAAAATACATCGGCTGCTAACCGGCAACTTAATCGGCGAGTTGAGTTTGAAATTATTGAGTAATATGCTATCGCTGACTTAACATAAAAAGTAAGAAACTATAATTTAATTCAAAATAAATATTACATTTAGTATATTTTACATAATAATTTTAATAAATTGTGTATTGTTATATGTAACTTAATGACAGTTAATTCGGCATTATGAAATGTCTGCCTTTTATAATTATTATTTTTTGGATGTTTACCCATGACACAATGTCCTACGCTCAACCTGATGATCTGGCGTATCTTTCGGGTAAAATTCTAGATGCACAAACCAACAAGCCAGTAGAAGCAAAAGTAAAATATGAATTACGCCCAGTTAGTAACGTAATGGGTATTCGCTTTTTTGATAATCAAGATGGACACTATCAGATCAATTTGCAGCAACACCGAAAGTACACACTAGAAGTGACTGCTGAAAACTACTTACCGCTACACTTAACGTTACAAACCGACGAGTCTAGGCAAATTCCCCAAAACTTGCTGCTCAAACGTATTCCTCAGCCCGGTGACTATATTCAACTATCAGACACTATTTGGTTTGATCGCGATCTTAGCGTCATCCGCCCGGAGGCCCAAGCAGTTATTGAGGAACTTAAAGCGCTAATGGAAAAATTTCCCAATATGGTAATTCAGCTAGAGGGACACACTGACCGGGGCGGTAGCCAATCGTTACTCAAACTTTCCGAAGAACGGGCCGAAACGGTGAAAGATCACCTTGCTGATTTAGGTATCCGCAAACGACGTATTAAAATTAAAGCCTACGGTAATCGCAAATTAATTACTCAAAGTAATACGATCGGAAGTAGTCAGAAAAACCGAAGAGTAGAAATTAAAGTGCTAGATCTCTGACAAGCAATATTCTTGAATCAGTTTACTTATTTTTTCACTTTTCAACGCTTGGTTCCAAGCTGAACACGCTTCCTCTATTTTTTCTAACTCTTTATACGCATTTCCTAAATAATAATACGCATCTAGTGTGGTAGTGTCCATTTCAATAGCCCGCTCGATTAATCGAAGTGCATCCTCAGGTCGGTCTTTTTTCAGAAATAGTAAACCCTGATTGCGGTATACGTAGCTGTTTTGTGGATCTAGCCGTATACTGGTTTTTAAATCAGCTTCAGCTAAAGACAGCGAATCGGTTTGTAGATATAAATAAGCTCGATTATTGAGAAAATAAGGCTGATACGGCTCTAAAGCAAGAGCTTGATCAAATGCCACCTGTGCCGAATCGTATTGCTGTGAGTCAGTATACATTAGGCCTAATACATTGTACGCGTTGCTTTCGTTAGCGTTTTGTTTAATAGCTTGCCGTAAATCTTGTTGGGCTAATTCGTAACGTTGCTGATAGTAGTACGAGGTTCCTCGGTTGACCCAACTCTCGGCATTAGATGAATCTAGCCGAATAGCTTCTGTAAAGGCTTGCTGGGCTTCATCGTACTGCTGAAGGCCACTAAGTGCCAGACCTTGGCTAAAATGCACGTAAGCTGAATCAGGATAGTAACGAAGTACCGTATCCAAATCAATTAAGCTTCGCTGATAATTGCCGTTTAGCTGATAAGAATCAGCTCGATTATAGTAAGCATCAACATTATTAGAGCGCGACTGAATAGCGCGAGTATAGTCCGTAATTGCTTCGGGAAAGCGGCTCAAATTTGTATAAGCAATGCCACGATTATTGTAAGCGTCGGCTGCGTTAGGATCTAGCTGAATTGCCTCATTATAGTAACGGATTGCTTCTTGATACTCGCCTTGCTCTAGCTGTGCGTTTCCCTTTAGCAAAAACCCATCTCGCTGCTGTTCGGGCGATTGACTGCAACCCATAATTAATAGGAAAACGAAAACTGGAGTTCGGAGTCCGGAAAGTGGAGTCTGAAGACCAAAAGTAGAAAAGCTAAAATAGTTGAGTGCTTCTACTAGGCGCTTTGCTATACCAGAATAAAAATTTCGCCTATTATTCATCTCCTGCCTCTGGTTTACCGTCTCCGGCCTCCGCTTTATCCACCAAAATTCGCTCGTCCCGATTAGCTAATTTCCAAGCGGTATGAAAAACAAGTTGGGCCCGCTTTTGCAGCAATCCGAAGCTGATCTTCTCAATAGTATCAGTCGGGCGGTGATAATCAGCGTGGGTACCATTAAAGTAGAAGATAACCGGTATATTATTTTTAGCGAAATTGTAATGATCAGATCGGTAGTAGAAGCGATTAGGGTCGTCTTCCGCATTGTAGCGATAGTCTAGGTTTAGTTGAGTGTACGTTCTGTTAACCTCGTCATTAATTTGGTGTAGTTCAGTACTGAGGCGGTCTGAACCAATGATGTACACGTAGTTAGAGTCTTGAGCATGTTCTGGATCAATCCGGCCGATCATATCGATGTTTAAATTAGCTACCGTATTATTTAGCGAAAATATTGGGTTCTCAGTATAGTACTTTGATCCGAACAGCCCTTTTTCTTCACCCGATACG
>NZ_JBARYM010000474.1:0-5604 GCF_049647865.1 Tunicatimonas sp.
CCCAGATTGTAGGAAAGCCAATGGGGCAGATTTTCGGTTTTGGCTTTCAGTATGATGACCAAGGACGGCAAATATTTAGTGGCAACAACGGGAGACCGTTAAGAACCGCTAATCAGCAGGCCTTTGGTAGCGCAATTCCAACTGATGTGGGTGGTATTATTAACTCGTTTCGCTATAAAGATTTAAGCTTTTCTTTCCTGGTAGACTTTAAGTTGGGCCATAAAATGGCTTCGGGTACTAACTTTAACCTAGTGCGACACGGTCTGCACCAAAGAACATTGGTAGGCCGAGAAGATGGCTTCGTGGTTGGCAACGGAGTAAACGAAAATGGCGAAGTTAATACTGTAGAAACACCTATTCAGACGTACTACGAAACGGCGGGCGCATCTAATATTGTAGAGGACTATTTGTTCAACGCCGGATTCTGGTCGTTGCGCCAAGTTACGCTAGGCTATGATTTTACCCAAATGATTCCCGAGGATTTCTTTATTGAAGGAGTCCGGCTAAATATTGTGGCGAATAATGTGGCGGTATTGAAGAAGTGGGTAGATAATATTCACCCGGAACAGTTTCCTAGTGCCTCGGATAATACCGTTGGGCTGGAACAGACCAGTCTTCCGGTTACCCGAAGCATTGGATTCAATCTTAACGTTAAATTCTAATAATCTACGGATATAAAAATATTGATCATGAAAAATATAAAAGCATATATCGTAAGTCTTTTGATCGTGCTAGGATTGACTACTGGTTGCGAGGAAGAGTTTGATAAGATAAACACAAACGAAACGTTAGCCACCTCGCTGGACCCATCTTACTCAATGAATGATGCCATTATTACGGCTTCTTTTCCTACTTCTATCTTCATTTATGAGTTAGCTATTGTTCAGCAGATTATTACCCCTAACGGTAGTTCATTAGCGGGAGCAAACTTTAACCAAGATAACCAGACCCGCTCCGGTATTTGGCAAAACCATTACCGGAATGTATTAAAATCTACGGTAGACGTATTAGACAAAACCCAGGAAGATCCTGAGTATTTTAACCTGTATCAAATGGCAAGAATTTGGCGCGCGTACACTGGAATGCAGCTCACCGATACTTTCGGGGACGTACCATTTTCTGAAGCCGGATTAGCCTTTCTGGAAGGAAACACACTTCCGGTGTATGATCGCCAGCAAGATATTTACAATGAAATACTGAGTGAACTGGAAGAAGCTACGGCGGCACTGGATGCTTCTCAGCCTCAGGTGCTGGAAGTACTGTACGGTGGCGATGTTGCCAAGTGGAAAAGTTTTGGTTATTCTCTGATGCTGCGAGCGGCTATGCGTTTGTCTAAAGTAGACCCAGCGTTGGCGCAGGAATACGTGACTAAAGCGGTAGCTGGAGGGTTAATTCAATCAAACGAAGGAAATGCGATGATTCGCCATACGGTACTGTATACTAATCCTAGTGGATCTTGGTTGAACGGTTCGGAAGCTAATAACTACTTCTTAACTGCAAATTTTGTAGACTATTTGCAGGAGAACAACGATCCGCGATTGGCTTCCATTGCCGTACGATACGTGGGTGCCCAGAGTGGTTCTGACCAAACTTCGGCATCAGCTACCGTTGACCCTTCGGTGCAGGTGGGTATGCCCGTAGGCTACGACAATAGCACCATTGAACCCATTTGGAAAGATGCAGGATTAGCTAGCTTCTACGATTACTCTCAGATGGATAGAACCCGGATGGGAGCTCAGACTGCCCCAGTATTTCTACTTACCCACGGGCAAACCCAACTGCTATTAGCTGAAGCAGCTTTTCGCGGTTGGACTGCGGGCGACCCTGCCGAATTTTTTGCCAATGGTATTCGTGGACATATGGAAGAATTAGCCGCCTATGGTGATGACACCTCAGTTCCTGAAGAAGAAATTGCGGCTTACCTTCAAGCTAATCCATTACAAACTGGTCAGGAACTAGAGCAAATCAATACGCAGTATTGGGTGGCTACTTTTATGAATGCGCCAGAGACTTTTGCAAATTTTCGCCGGTCAGGCTTCCCTGACTTAGCTCCCAATCCCTATCCGGGTAGTGAAATTGACGGTGACTTTATCCGCCGCCTCACGTACCCTGATGCCGAAGATGCAGTTAATTCAGCTAATGTAAATGAAGCAGTCAGTCGTCAAGGTCCTGATTTACTGGATACCCGAATTTGGTGGGATGTAGAATAATAGGATATAATAATAGCTCTGGTAGGAGTTATAGGTTAGCAGATTGTTTTTACAAATCAGAAAAAGCCCAGTTTAGCGAGTGTAACTCATAAACCGGGCTTTTTCTCTTATTAATAAGCAGATACTGTTGCTAATATTATTAATTCCGCATTAAATAATCACAAGCTGGCTATTAGCATTTTAATTTTTCTTTACATTTTTTAAAAATAAATTCAGAAGGCTGCTCACATAATTTACATAGTATATACTAATAATCAAAAACGCAAACAATGCGGATTAAGAGCAATCTTTTATTTACTCTATGTTTAATGTTCTCTCAAGCAGTAGCTCAGCAACAAGTGCCTGATCTTGATCAAAGCGATGCTGAAGGTATTGAGATTAATGGCTTAATTGTAGACGAAACGATTACGAAAGCCGGGCGAGATTTTTATGAGCTATTTTTCCAACAGTGGACAACGCCGGTTAGTACTATATCCTATAGTTTGTTCATTCGGGAACGACCCATGAATGGATTAGGAAGCCAGATTGTCGTTTACATTAACGAAACTGAAATATTTAATCGCGCAGCGCAACCTCGCTACGATGTAGTTGAAGCTTTAGCTAAACACGCAGTAAGTATAGCGTATCAGTACGTGCAAAACTACGAGAGCATTGTACAGCAATTAGGAAACGAAGACCAACAGGGTAGTGGAATATTTTAAACTGAGAAAACAAATATACTATAACTATGCGATTCCATAGACTATTCATCATTCTATCACTATTGCTAGTGAAGGTGACCGCCTCTGCTCAAGATTTTGTGTACCAACCGCAAAATCCCGCGTTCGGTGGTAGCTACCTAAACTACAGTTGGATGCTATCATCGGCTCAAGCCCAAAATGGCTTTGAAGATGAGGAAGCATCGCGAGAACGTTTTGAACGCGACCCGCTGCAAGATTTTGAACAAAGCTTAAATCGGCAAATTTTGGGGCAGATCACTCGTCAGTTATTTAACGATCAATTTGGCGAGGGTGGTTTGCAGGAAGGCCAGTACGAGTTGGGTAATTATCAGATTGACGTAGTGCCCAGTAGTGAAGGTATCCAAATTACTATTTTAGATACGGGAACCGGAGGTGAGACCACGGTGAGCGTACCTTATTTTTAGTCCTTAATCCACAGTTTGTACCTCTAAGTACCGTTAACTATTGACCGTGGACTGTCAACTATGGACCAAGAACCAAAAAGAACAACTATGCAATCTAGAACAATACATTTAAGACGGTTAATTTTAATCCTATCACTGCTTTCAACCGCTTGCGCCCCTTATCTAAATCAGCCTGTGCAGCAATCTCAAGCCCGCTTGGGTTCAGAATCGGGAATGTATGAGGCTCTAACATCACTACCGGAACCAAGAGAAAAAGTAGTGGCTGCGGTGTATAAATTTCGGGATCAAACCGGGCAGTATCAACCGACCGAAGTAGGAGCCAGTTGGTCAACCGCTGTCACCCAGGGTGCTACATCCATTTTGCTACGCGCGCTGGAAGAATCGGGTTGGTACACAACTATTGAACGGGAGGGGCTTTCTAATTTGCTTAATGAACGCAAAATTATCCGGTCGTCGCGCCAAGCCTACAATCAGCAGCAGGGTGGTGAGGTAGATAGTTCGTTACCGCCACTGTTGTACGCCGGAGTTATTCTGGAAGGGGGAATCATCTCCTACGATGCCAATACCATGACCGGTGGAGCGGGAGCGCGCTACTTCGGAGTAGGCGGTTCGGCGGAGTACCGACAAGATCGTGTAACCGTTTATTTGCGGGCTACTTCCACCAGCACCGGACGAATTCTGAAAACGGTGTATACTTCCCGCACTATTCTTTCCCAAAAGCTAGACGCTGGACTGTTTAAGTTTGTTAGTTTCCAGCGAATATTAGAGGCCGAAACCGGCTTCACCTATAATGAGCCGACCGAGATTGCGGTACGCGAAGCCATTGAAAAAGCTGTACACAGTCTTACAATCGAAGGAATTCAAGAAGGGCTATGGAATCTGAAGTATTCCGAGGAGATAAACGCTCCGGTGATTCAGCACTACTTACAAGAAGCTGAGGTAAATCCTGATCGGGATTTTCTGGGTCGTCGCCGCAACCAGTTTCAGCGCGGAAGCTTCGCGGTGGGGGGTAGTGTAGGTACATTCCGCTACGCAGGCGATTACCCTAACCCTTTGTATCAATTAGCCGGAGAGGCCCATATGCAACGCCAGCTAAATTCCTGGTTTTCGTTAGGGGTAGAAGTAGGGCGGGGTACTTTAGCGGGGGAAGGTTTCTATCAGGAGAACTTCAACTACGCCCTGATTAATACCGTTTGGCGTACCTTTCCCGAGATGCGATTCAGCCCTCACATTCGTCTGGCGGGCGGAGCCATTAGCGCTCAGTCGCAAAATCGCTGGCTACCCAAAGCGGTGGTTGGACTAGGAGCAGAATACTTAATTAATAATACTGTAGGACTACAAGCCGGTGCACAGTACCACTACGTATTCAGCGACGAACTGGATCAAATGGCGCAGGGAAGGTTTAACGATTTCTTTTGGTCGGCCAACGTGGGCATCAACCTATATTTCGGAAGAAAAACAAGGTAATAATGGATGACAAAGGATCAATGAGTGATGACTAAAACATGTCAGTCATTCATCAATACTCACTAATCATCAATCATTACAAGAAAGCGTGTGAGATGAGAACGTACTTTACTGGCCTAAGCCAATCTTAGGCACTACTAAAGTTTTATTTATTTTAACCAATTTTAATTATGAACACAGTTAAGCAATTTTTCACCACCGCACTACTGGCTAGTACTAGCTTGGGTGCCTATGCGCAAAGCGTAAACAACGAAGTTTTTATCGAACAAGTAGGAAAAACCAATCAAGCCAATGTGGAGGTAGGAGTAGGTGTTGATGCCACAGCTTACGACAATTTGGCTGATGTCTATCAGGAGGGTGAGGATAATCTTGCCTACATTGCTCAAGGAAAAAACCCGAGTTTCGCTGAGGATAACGAAGCTGCGATTAGCCAGAAAGGCACCGATAACAGTGCCAGCATTTCGCAAGCAAATGGAGTCGGTAGTGCAATTAATAGTATTGCCGACATTGGTCAGAACGGACATAGCAATCAGGCTGATATTGATCAAGGCGTTTCGGGAGGCTCGTCAACTGGAGATTATTCTAGTATTGAACAAATAGGAAATGATAACGACGCTAGCACTAATCAGGGAATAGACGGCAGTTCAGAAGATGGTACGGCCTCTATCTATCAGGAGGGTAATAGTAATATTGCTACTATCAATCAGGGCTTTGATGGTGAAGCTGATGGAAATCAAGCGGCGATTAATCAAGCAGGAGTAGATAATCAAGCCAGTATTAAGC
>NZ_JBARYM010000475.1:0-2062 GCF_049647865.1 Tunicatimonas sp.
TCCATAAACTCAACAATAGGCCGGAAGGTATTCTGAGCTTCTTCTATGCTAAGCACGGGGCCTTTGGCGTAAGGCACACAAGCCGATAGTATGAAGAAAATAGAAAGTGCTCTGATCGGATTTATCATATTGGTTAGCATAGTAATGACTGCTAACCTAACGCGAATGGTAAACAATCATTGTAATTCGCTATGCTCACCGTTTGTTACCCGTTCTTAGGAGCAAGCGCGAATGTATCTACCTCAATTACTTCGCCGGGCAACATCTTATTCAACGCTATGCTCCCAATTCGTACCCGGATTAACCGTAGCGTGGGGAAGCCAACGGCAGCGGTCATTTTGCGGATCTGCCGAAATTTCCCTTCGGTGATGGTGATCGATAACCAACTGGTGGGGCCGTGCCGTTCGTCCCGTATTCTTTTGGTTCGGGGAGGGTAGGTGGGAGGTGAATCTAGTTTCGTTGCTTTCGCGGGCAATGTTCGGTAGGTTTTACCCCGAGTGGCAATATCCACTCCTTGCTGCAACTGCCTAACACTTTCGTCGGTAATAGTACCATCTACTTGCACATGGTACTCTTTCTCCACGTTCTTGCTGCGTACCAGCATACTGACTTTACCGTCAGTAGTAAGCAGTAATAGCCCTTCCGAGTCTTCATCTAAGCGACCAATTGCCATTGTGCCCACCGGAAAGTCGTGTAGCTCGCCTAGCAGCTTTTTATTTCTTCGTCGGTTCTGATTGTTAACGAATTGCGATAGATACCCAAATGGTTTATGAATAATAAAGTGACGGTGATTACTCATGTAGATATAACTTTGAACCCACTCTTCATCCCGGCGGTGAGCCGCTGGGTTACGTTACGTTCGGTGAGTGATACTCCATTGCCCTTCTCAAGTATCGCGCTACGACAGCCCTACTCAAGCTCAAACAAAATTAACCTCCTCGTCTGTAATAGTGACTTCTGGCAATGATCATCAGCGTTAAATAAGGCTAACATGCCCTATTTCACTAATTTTCCGAACACATTATGTAGTCTAATCCGCCTTGGCCAATTGGTGAGCCATCCGGTGGGCTAAGAGAATCAGGCAGTGAGAGATTTTCAGGATTGTTTTCAAACTGCGTGATTTGTTTAGCCAAGTACATTTGATGAGCTTGCTCCGAGACATCAGATACGTTACTCTGGCTGGATAAAAGCTGTTTGATATCATTTACTCTCAGAGTAGCCATTGCCCGAGCCTGTCCGGAAGCGTTTTCGTTACTGGCTAATTGTATTAGATGGTTAAGCACCAGTCGTTCTACTAACCGTTGTAGCTCGCCTTCGTAGCCCCGAGGTTGGTAGGTGGCATTGAAGGTTTTTTGAATCAGTTCGTTGGTTAGGTCAGCGAAGCTAGGTACGCCACTTTCACGAGAGGCATAGTCGATCATGCGGGTGGCTCGCTCGTGATTTAGCATTAAACCCAACGTGAAGTCAGTGGCAGATTCTGCTGCAGCCATTGGGTCAAAAGTGATACCGGTTCGTGACTTAAAGATTTCCCGATCATTTTCGTAGAAACCTAGTGGGTAGGGGGGTAGAAGATTGAGCACCTCTTCAGGAATGGCTAATGCATCCGGGGTAATAGTCGCCAGCAGCGCATCAATGGCTTCCCGTTGCTTGCGGCCGTCTACTACTTGCATTGGTTTTTGTCCATCGCCCCGCACGGCGTAGGTGTAGTTCAGTCCGCCTACAATTTTAGCTACAGACTCTATCTGATAGCGATGAAACAAATACATCGGTACTAGCACTTCTTCTAGCGTAGCGATGGGCTGTCCGGAAGGGATTTTCTTCTCAGAAAGATTTTCTAAAGCAATCTTACGCACGTCCATTACTCGCTGGAGTTCGTCTACTGCGTCGGCTCCGTTATCCCACAAGTGAGCGTAGGGGTGGGCCCCACTGGCGGCCCGAGCATCACGGTCAGAAATAAACAATAGCCCATCGTCAATGGATTCTTGCAGTATTCCATTCAGGGCCTCGGTTTCGTTGGTACCTTCGGGAAAATCCTGATAGCCGTAGGTAATTGCTATTTTGT
>NZ_JBARYM010000476.1:0-2365 GCF_049647865.1 Tunicatimonas sp.
CGCGCTTCTGATGCGCTGCAACTCACTGAGTCTTTTCCTACCGGCAAATTTCCGGCTGAGGTAGCTATTGCTGAGTTTGTGGAAGGAGAGGAAATTATTGGCTACCTACGTATTAAATTTAGCGAGAATCCTCCGCAGCGCTGGGAACCGGTAGCCTACACGGGCGATAATGCTAACGTAAGTACGCTGGTAGAATCAGGGATATTTGTGCTAGCCGATGGTAACGTACTGGCTGACTTGCCTACCATTGACGGTGAAGAACGAGAAGCTATCATGAATAGACTAAACGATACGCTCGACGAAACTTACGAAGACGACCGGGCCTGGGCTGAATTAGAACTAGAAAGTGGCAACCTAGTAGCCTGTTCATCGGGCGATGGGGCCGGAACGTATTCAACCTATATTGGTCACGATGAGCAAGGAAAAATCTGCCGATTACTAGTAGACTTCGCTTTGTTTGAAGAAGATGAATAGCGATGGCTAACGGGCTGCCCAATTACCAATTACAGCAAGACCAACAAGCGGCTCCGTTTTCGCTTCGTACGATGGAAGCCACTGATCAAGCTCATCAGGGGCAACCGGATCAGCCACACCGGCACTTCTACTATACCATTTTGTGGCCGTTCAACGCTACAGGTACCCATATGATTGATTTCGTTAACTACGAGATTAAGCCTGACCATATTTTCTTCATCAGTCCGGGGCAGGTCCATCAGGTACGTACCAACGCTCAACCTACCGGAGTAGTACTATTGTTTACCCCCGATTTCTTGCAGATGAACGGTATTCGCGAGGAGTTTATCGATCAGCTTAAGATTTTCCGCACCTGCGAAGAAAACCCACCGCTCGCTGTTTCTAAACCTCTAAGAGGCACTCTGCAACTTTACGTAGAACAGATGCAGCAAGCCCAGCAGCTACTAGATTACCGCTACGAAGCGTTAGGAGCCTGGTTAAAACTATTTTTAATTGCCTGTAATAATGCCTGCGATTTGGCACTCGCCGACCCGCAGCAGTTGCAAGCCGGACAAACCATTCTTCGCCAGTTTAAGCAGTTGGTAGAATCTCATATTACTGAGTGGCACAAAGTAAACGAATACGCCGAGCAACTATTTATCACGCCTAATCACCTGAACGATGTGGTTCGCTCGCTGCTAGGACAAACGGCTAAAGAATACATCCAACGACGACTCACGCTGGAAGCTAAACGGCGCGCCGCTTTTGAAGCAATCACCACCAAAGAACTTGCTCATAATCTTGGCTTCCGCGACCCATCCCACTTTACCAAGTTTTTTCGCGCCCAAACCGGGCAGTCTCTTTCTGAGTTCAAAGCAACTCAGTTTCGGTAAAGAGTAAACGGTTAAAAAGCATTTTTACCCTTAACCGTTCACCATCTACCTTACATACCACACTACGTTCCCTGGTTTTTACCATCCTTTCCCCGATTTTGTCGCGATCAAACACTTATTGGCTGCGTTAGTATGAGTAGTTGAAATCAATAAACCAGATAAAATTATGAAAACGATATTACATAAAGCCGAAACTCGCGGACACGCTAATCACGGTTGGTTAAACAGTCGTCATACTTTTAGTTTCGCCCGCTATCATAATCCCGAGCGAGTTCATTTTGGAGTGCTTCGGGTACTGAACGACGATGTGGTGCAAGGCGGTATGGGCTTTGGCACGCACCCGCATGATAACATGGAAATCATCTCCATCCCACTGGAAGGGTCGTTGGAACACAAAGACAGTATGGGTAGCAAAACCGTGATCCACCAGAACGATGTGCAAATTATGAGTGCCGGCACTGGAGTTTCTCACTCGGAGTACAATCACAGTAAGGAGAAGCCGGTGAATTTTCTACAAATCTGGGTATTCCCCAAAGAGAAAAATATTGAGCCTCGTTACGATCAGATTACCTTTAAGCCGGAAGATCGGGTGAACCGTTGGCAGCGAGTAGTCTCGCCCACCGAAGAAGGAGCCGTATGGATTAATCAGGATGCGTACTTCTCGTTAGGCAACTTAACCGAAGGCACTACGCTAGATTACAAAATTTCTCAATCTGGAAATGGCGTATATATATTTGTACTGAAAGGTAACGTGACTGTAGCCGATCAAACGCTACACCAGCGTGACGGTTTAGGCATTTGGGATACCGATAAAGTTACTTTCCAAGCGGATAGCGATACGGAAGTGTTGCTAATGGACATTCCGATGTCAGTTAACTAATTTGTGACTAAGAAGCTAGTGCGCGTTTGAAATGTACGCTAGTGCTTTGTCAATGTTTAAAATTTGGGTTCAGGCAGTCGTGAAATTTGTCCTAGACAGAGGCGCAAAAAATGAGCATAGCCGTAGCTACGCGAATTTT
>NZ_JBARYM010000477.1:0-4098 GCF_049647865.1 Tunicatimonas sp.
GGGTAACTTATTAGCAGTATTGAGCTGGCGTTTTCTCACAGCCGAAATTGCGGTTAAAAACAGATTAACACTATACTATCAATTAGAAAAGATCTGCGGTAAAGGTCTGGTAACGGGCTATAATTTAGCCAATGGAATACTTTTCTGCTTTTTAGCGGGTGCGATGATCACCGTATCGGCTACTGCTGTAGGCGTACCCCTAAATATGCCAATGCCCCAGCTTTCTGACACCATGCCCAATGGAATAACTTGGATAGTCATTGTAATCGCTATTGGGATAGTTATCTCCATTGTAGCCGCCAAAGGTTACGATACTGTTTCCCAGGCGGCCAACTGGATGTCACCATTTATTGTGCTAGCATTTTTGGCGTGCGGAATTGTGGCACTGAGCCAGTTAGGCGTCAGTAGCTTCGCTGATTTCTGGAACATTTGGGGTGAGGGTTCAGAACCATTTCCCGGACAAATAAAATATACCTTTTGGCACGTGGTTATTTGGTCGTGGTTTGCCAATGCAGCAATGCATATTGGCATGTCTGATCTTTCGGTGTTTCGCTTTGCCAAAGATGCTAGTGCTGGCTGGACAACGGCTGCTGGCATGTACGTAGGGCATTACATGGCCTGGATTGCTGCCGCTCTGCTGTACGCAGTATATTTAAAATCAGGAGAAGCGCAAGCCTACTTAGCTGCTGGTGAAGCACCACCCGTGGCACCGGGGCCACTAACCTACAATGCCATTGGTCTATTCGGGGTTGTAGCCGTCATTCTAGCGGGCTGGACAACCGCTAATCCAACCATTTATCGGGCCGGTTTAGCTTTTCAGGCAATTCTCCCGAAACTTTCCACTTTTAAAGTGACCATCTTAGCAGGGGCTATTGCTACCATCGCTGGTATCTTCCCAGCCTTTGCTATGAAGCTACTTGGCTTTGTAGCCTTATACGGATTTATTCTGGCGCCCTTCGGTGCCATAATTGTATTTGAACACTTCTTTGCTAAGCAGGCTGGTATCGTAAAAAATTACGCGGAAGCTACCCAAACTAAGTTCAACAAATCAGTCTTACTGGCTTGGGCTATAAGTTTTGGGATCTTTTATTTTATATCTCTTCAGTTTGATGTGTTTCTTTCTTTCGTCACGCTACCCGCTTGGCTACTTTGTGGGGTTTTATTTATTGTCTTTAGTAAGTATTTCAATAAGAAAACTACCTGAGCTGAGAACGAGGTTGGCTGCACTTTAGTAAGCTTCGCGCTATATCCAACAAAGAGAGTGAGTATAACCTACTCCCAAATTACTATTAAAATCCATTGGTTTGATTTACCTTCACTCGTATGATTCCGCAGGAAGTTGTAGATGAGATTAAGTCACGTACCGACGTGCTGGAGGTAATTGGTGACTATGTAAACTTAAAAAAGAATGGAAGTAACTTTCGGGGTTTCAGCCCATTCAATAACGAGCGTACTCCTTCCTTTTACGTAGTTCCTTCAAAAGGCTTCTTCAAAGATTTTAGCTCCGGTAAAGCCGGTGATGCTATCACCTTTTTGATGGATGCTGAAGGTATGAGCTACGTAGAAGCTATTAAGCATCTGGCCAAAAAGTACGGCATCGACATTCCGGAAGAAGAAGCTACCGACGAAGAATTGGAAGCCCGTAATGAACGCGATAGCGTATTTATCGTGATGAAGTACGCGGCGGAATATTACCGAGAGAATTTGTGGAAAAGCGACGAAGGAAGGAGTATTGGCTTAACTTATTTGCAAGAGCGAGGCTTCAGCGATGAAACGATTGACGCATTTTCGCTGGGCTATAGTTTCGATCAGTGGGATGGACTTTTGCAATCGGCTCTGAAGAAAGGCTATAAGAAAGAATTTCTGGTTAAGGCCGGGCTAGTTATACAAAAAGAAGAGGATAATAAGGAATATGATCGCTTTAGGGGACGGGTGATGTTTCCTGTTCATAATATTTCTGGTCGGGTATTAGCCTTTGGTGCCCGTATGTTAGGTAACGCCAAAGAGGGCGCAGCATCGCGCCAGCCCAAGTATATTAATTCTCCCGAAACGCTTATCTACCATAAGTCCGATGTGCTCTACGGACTGTACCAGGCCAAACAAAACATCCGGCAGGAAGATAACTGCTACTTGGTAGAAGGGTATACAGATGTTATTGCGCTTTACCAGGCCGGAGTAAAAAATGCAGTAGCATCGTCTGGCACCTCGCTTACCCAGGAGCAAATCCGATTGATTGGTCGGTACACTCAAAACGTAACCGTACTTTTCGACAGCGATCCCGCGGGGCTAAAAGCTTCCTTTCGCGGTATCGATATGATTCTTGAGGGAGGGCTACAGGTGAAAGCGGTAATGCTGCCCGAAGGAGATGATCCTGATAGCCTCTCTCAGAAAATGGACGCTACCGAACTGCAAAATTTTTTAAAAGAGCACCGTACTGATTTCATCAATTTTAAAACCCAGGTTTACCAGCGCGAAGCCGAGAACGACCCCATTCGCCAAGCCGAACTTATTCGCGAGGTAGTAGCCAGTATTGCCAAAGTGCCCGATCCTATTCAAAGGCAAGTGTATGTCAAGGTGACCAGTAATCAGCTGGAAATTGATGAGCAGACGCTGGTAACTGAGATGAATAAAATTCATCGGCAACAAGCGCGCACCTCGCAAAACCGAGGGAGGCTGATGGAAGAAGAAACCCAGGCTTTACCCGAAGCAGACCTTAGCATTCCTACTAAAGAGGACGGCATCACTAATGTTCAGCCTAGTATTTACTTTAAAGAGCGGGAAATCATTCGGGTGCTAGTGCTGTACGGCCAGCAACCCATTCAGGTTCAGGAAAGTGAACCAGCTACCGAAGCTACTGAAGTCGTTAAGGTGTACGACTATATCTACTACGAGTTAGAAGATATAACTATTCAGACTCCGATATACAAAGAGCTTTATCAGTTTTATCGTGAACAAACATTGGCCGGAGCTACTGTCACCGAAGCTTGGTTAGTGGAGCATGGTTCGGAAGAAACAAAGAAAGAGGTGATTGATTTGGTGGTAGATCACTATGTACTCAGCGAAAACTGGGAGCTACTGCACGAAATATATGTAACCCGCGAGCAAGACATACTCCATCAAGTAATTCAGCGGGGTATTTTAGAGCTAAAGTTCGCCTACCTTGGTCAATTAATGGCAGAGCAACGACAAAATTTAAAACAGACAACCGATGAAGTAGACCAGTTTCAAATACTGAAAGACTATCAAATGCTCAAACGGTCTCAGCAAGAAATTGCCAAAGTGCTAGGTATTGTTGTAGGCTAAACAATTTTATCGCTAACGGCTTTTCTTAGAAGCTGTTTCAATTTTTTATTCGAGAGCGAAAACAACGAATTTTGGAGCGAAACAAGGCATTTTTGAAGAGCGTAGCAGAGCTACGGACTGAAAAAGTAACGCTCTTACAGCCCAAAAGGCATGTTTGTAGCCCGAAAAAAACTAACTAAAACAGCTTCTTAATTGTATAGAATTTTTTGAATCAAACTATTCGTAATGGCGAACCCTAAAGATTTTTTATTATCGGTGCTTAGCGACGTAGAAGATACACTTGATCAAGCTAAGTTCATGGTTAAAAAAAAGGTGGGGGCTCTGGGTCCTTTCGTCATCCAAACCTACTATGGCTATGGCAACCACGAAGTGTTATATATCAAAGGCCGACTGCTAGAAGATGAAGGTCTTGATCGACCTGAAGAAGATGATCCAGCATGGAAGAATTTGGTGACTATGCTACATCGCTACGAAAGTGATGAGATCCCGCACGCTCGGCTGCGAGCTACCTTCCAAGAACAGACCCAAGAAATCTCTACCGATGGCGAAGGCTATTTTCAGGTTGAATTTACTACCAACAAACAATTACCCGATGATCTAATTTGGCGCGAAGTACAATTTGAGTTGATTGATCAGATTGTGGAAGACCAAGGTGCGGTAAAAGCTACCGGCGAGGTGATGGTTCCTGGCGATGCTGCTCACTTTGGGGTTATTTCAGATGTAGATGATACCATATTGATTTCCAAGTCTACCGACCTATGGCAGAAGGGAAAACTTACCTTTTTGCAAAATGCT
>NZ_JBARYM010000478.1:0-3280 GCF_049647865.1 Tunicatimonas sp.
GGGCCACCGGGCCGAGCGGGTGTCGTTATGTCGCCTCTACCGAGAGTTTCTACATCTTCCTGGCAAGCGGTGAAGACCAGCGATAGGGCCGTCATCATCAAGTACACTATTTTTGTTACATTTTTCATTGGTTTAATAATTTGTGGTTTGAGTTACTATGCTATTCTGAAAAGGGTTAATAATTGGTTACTCGGGGTAAAGAATTGTTTAGTTAGGTACCGCATGGTACACCTCGATAATTCGGGGGCTTTCGGAGACAATACGAATCCCACCAAATAAATTTTCATCGGGTATTTGGTAGATAAAGAAATCACCTTCTTGATAGTCAACTTCGGTCTCAATACTATCCACCTGGTCCCAGTAATTTTCAAACTGGCTGGGTCGTTCTGTAGCCCAAAACTTTATGGTAGAAACTGGCATATCAATCTTACCGAAATACACGCTCGTAGTTTCGATACTTTCCGGCCAGGGCCATAGTTCTCCCATGTCATTAGCAGCTTGAATTTTCTCATCCAAGTAGAGGGAGAAATTGACGTTTTTCTTATTAGCCGGGTCAGTACTTAATAAATACGCTAGGCTATTGAGTGACCCGTTGCTAGTTTTAAAGAAGCTCGGGATTTGATCGGTATCTACACTGCCACCATAGTTCGGCCACTCAATGCGCCAAGCAATACATTTGGTGCGGACAAAATGACCGTCAGGAATATAGGTTCGCTCAATAATTTTGGGGTAAGCGTGCTCTCCACCTCCAGGGTTTACAACTTTACCGCCGGGGCCGCCGGGTTGTGTTACTATGGTTCGGTCGCCTCTACCGAGGGTTTCTACATCTTCCTGACAGGCAGTCAGGGCTAGGACGAATCCTAGCATTGTAATTAAAACTGGTTTCATTAGATAATTCATTCTACTAGTTGGTTTGTGGTTTATAAAAGGGTTATTAATTGATGGCTAAATCTTGGTTGGCCGCCTCAGTACTGTAGCGGCTGGCAAAGGCCTGTTTGGCTACCTCTATTTTAGTAGGGGTTTCAATAGTATTTAAATAGCGGGGGCGATCATTTATATAGCTACTTACGATTATAATAAGTGCAAAGAGAATTAGTAGAGTGCCGTACGTAATGCGGGCGTGGAAACTAGCCTCACCAAAGTGGCGGGCATGGATACTAAGTTCGCGTCGTTGATCATAATAAGTCTTCATAATACTTATAGTTAATGAGTTGAGTGATTGGGTTTTTGAAAACGTTACGCAACAAAGGTATCGCTCCGGCAGCTATTCGCTTAACACTCGCCTCCCAACGGCAAACAGTATTGTAACACGAGTAGAATTCGTGAAAAGCCCCTCAGTTCAAGATGGCAAATTGTCTAACACTGATGTAACCAATGCTGACACTGGCGTAACATTAGTGAATTTCTTGGCGAGACTTGGCGAATTCGGAAGGAGATAATCCAAATTTTTCTTTGAATGATTTTGCAAAGTAAGAAAGATGATTAAAGCCCACTTCGTAGGCTACTTCGGCTACCTGTACCCCATTTTGCTCCAGCATCTGCGCGGCTTTCTGCAAGCGAACATCGCGAATAAACTCGGTAGTAGACTGATTGGTGAGGGCTTTTAGTTTGCGGTGCAGTTGCATCCGACTCATGCCTATTTCCCGCTGCATCTGCTCTACCCCAAATTCCGACTCGCTGAGGTTCTCCTCTACAGTACGCAAGCACTTTTCCAGAAAGGTAGCATCGTGGTCGTTCACGGTTACGTCGCTGGGGCGAAGCGTTACTTCTCGACCGTATTTTTCGCGTAGCCGGTTGCGTTGCTTTAGCAAGCTTTGCAGCCGGTCATGCAACTCGGCAATGTCAAAGGGTTTGGTGAGGTACTGATCGGCTCCGGTTTGGAAACCGGCTCGCTTGGTAGCGGTATCGTCCCGAGCAGTGAGCATCACGATTGGAATATGGCTGGTGCGCTCATCATTTTTTAGCCGATGCGTGAGTTCTACGCCGTCCATTTCGGGCATCATTACGTCGGTAATTATAATATCCGGTACCTGCTCAATCGCCGTCTCCCAACCTTCTTTTCCGTGTACCGCTTCCTGTATCTGGTACTGCCCGGATAAATGATGGAGAATATAGCGGCGTAAATCCGGTGTATCTTCTACTAATAGTAACTGGGGTAAACCTTCGGAAGAAGAAACCTCCGATAATTGATCTTCCTCTTTGTCAATGGGTTGCAGAACGATTCCCTTAGGTACGCTTAAATCTTCCACCCAATCGCCTTCAGCAGCTAATAGCGGCAACAGCACCACAAAGGTTGTTCCTTGGCGATTAGCACTATCTAAGGTAATACTTCCGCCGTGCAAGTCCGTTAGCTCCTTTACTAGCGACAAACCAATACCGGTACCCTCGAAGGCACGAGTGTTAGAGCCGTCTACCTGGTAAAAGCGGTCAAAAATTTTGTCTTGCAAATGATTAGGAATGCCCAATCCGGTATCTGATACCGAGAGGCGGAGCTGATGCTCAGAGTCTATTGAGGCGTGAAAACTGACCGTTCCGTCAGGCGGAGTAAACTTGATGGCATTAGACAATAGGTTGTAGACAATCTTTTCCAGCTTATCAGGATCAAACTTTAGAGGGGCGGGACGAATCGGAATATCAACTTGAAAAGTAATTGGCTTTTCTTGAGCTAACGGTATGAAGGAGTCCGCAATAGCCCGCAGAAACTCAAATACATCCGCCTGCTGGTATTCTAGTCGTAGTTCGCCTACTTCCAACTTAGATAAATCCATGAGCTGGTTGACCAATCGTAGTAGCCGATGGGCATTGCGTTGCATCATCCCTAACTCATGCGGAGGGATTGGTTCATCTTGATGACCGCGTAGCGGCCCTAAAATCAGATGAAGCGGAGTACGAAACTCGTGGGAGATATTAGCAAAGAAGCGCGACTTCATCAAGTCCATCGCCTTAATCTGTTCCGCTTCCCGCTGGGCTTCTTCGGCTTGGTGAGTTCTTTCGTCGGCCTGGGCCTGGGCAATCTTACTAGCGCAGATAGCCGTAATTGTTTTCAGAGCTTTAAGATGGTAATCCGAATAAAAATTCTTTTCGGAATGCTCTGAGTCAATTACGCCAATTACTTTTCCCTGGTGTTTAATAGGAACGGCTAATTCAGACAGGCGGGAATCGTCATCTACAATATAGCGTTCGTCATCCGAGGTATCGTTAACTACTTCTACCTCGCCCCTCTGAGCAACCGAACCCACAATTCCCTGCCCCACCGGAATTTCAATCGGCTCGTGAATAG
>NZ_JBARYM010000479.1:0-6205 GCF_049647865.1 Tunicatimonas sp.
CACTAACAACAATAGGGCTGCCTGATCTTACGGTGGAGAACTCATTGGAAACTATCTTAGAGAAAGGCCTGCCCAACATTCTAATTTTTTGCGGAGACGACGTTTGGTACGAATCGCATTTAGTTAATATTTCTGCTCGTTCCGAATTAGCCTCGATACCAAAAGTAGCGGTAGGCCAAATGTCGTTGTTAGCTAAGCTACAACAAGAGAAAGTGTTGGCTGCGGTTTTACACTCTCAGGCTGATCTGGCGACTTTTTTCAATGTAATTAAGCAAGTGCTACTATGAAGCCTGATTTCCAGAAATATACAGCGGAACCTATTCAGCTTTCCCCCCAAATGGCTGGTGAAGCATCTTCAAGTACCTCCGTATACAATCAGTCAGATGTAGAAAATCTCAATCACTTGGGTTTTGTGGCGGGAATCCCCCCCTATTTGCGAGGGCCTTACGCTTCTATGTACGTCACTAAGCCCTGGACTATCCGTCAGTACGCGGGTTTCTCTACGGCAACTGAATCTAACGCATTCTATCGCGAGAACTTGGCCGCCGGACAACGGGGATTATCAGTAGCTTTTGATCTACCTACCCACCGAGGCTACGATTCAGATCATCCTCGAGTAGTAGGCGACGTAGGAAAAGCAGGAGTAGCTATTGACACCGTGGAAGACATGAAAATTCTGTTTGATCAGATACCGCTCGATCAGATGTCGGTCTCCATGACCATGAACGGGGCGGTAATTCCGATAATGGCTTTTTACATTGTGGCCGCGGAAGAACAGGGCGTAAAGCCTGCTCAGCTAAAAGGGACTATTCAGAACGATATTCTCAAGGAGTTTATGGTTCGAAACACCTACATCTACCCGCCGGAGCCTTCGCTGAAGATTATTGCAGATATTTTCGCGTACACTGCGCAGCATATGCCTAAGTTCAACTCGATCAGCATTAGCGGCTATCATATGCACGAAGCGGGGGCACCGGCCGATTTAGAGTTGGCGTATACGTTGGCCGATGGTTTAGAGTACGTGCAAACAGGGCTGAAGGCAGGTTTAGCAATAGATGACTTTGCCCCTCGATTGTCGTTCTTCTGGGGCATTGGTATGAACTTCTTTACCGAGATTGCCAAACTACGAGCCGGTCGCTTACTTTGGGCTGAATTGATTAAACCGTTCAATCCGCAGAATGCCAAGTCGATGGCCTTGCGAACTCACTGCCAAACCTCCGGATATAGCCTTACCGAGCAAGATCCGTTTAATAACGTAGCCCGAACTTGCTTGGAAGCATTAGCCGCAGTTTTCGGTGGAACTCAATCATTGCATACTAACTCCTTAGATGAGGCTATTGCATTGCCTACCGAGTTCTCTGCCCGAATTGCCCGAAATACGCAGCTCTTTTTACAAGAAGAGCTTACTATTACCTCGGTGATTGATCCTTGGGGTGGGTCTTACTATGTGGAGTCACTCACCGGAAAATTAGTAGAGCAAGCCTTAAGTCATTTAGAAGAGATTAAAAGCTTGGGTGGTATGGCGAAGGCTATTGAGCAGGGCATTCCTAAACTTAGAATAGAAGAAGCGGCTGCCAGAAAACAAGCTCGGATTGATGCTGGCGAAGAAGTAATTGTTGGAGTTAACCGGTTTAAAGTATCTAGTAATAGCAATGCTGGGTTCGAAGTTCGGGAAGTAGATAACCAGCAGGTGCGTTTAGAGCAGTTAGAACGGCTAAAAGCAACCAAAGATAACCGAGATAGCGGAAAGGTTAATTCTGCTCTTACAGTCCTGGAGAAAGCGGCTGAGACCGGAGATGGTAATTTGTTGGAGCTTGCGGTAGTTGCTGCTCGGGAAAGGGCTACCTTGGGTGAGATATCTACGGCGTTGGAAAACACTTTTGGGCGGTTTCAAGCAACTTCCCAAACCGTGCAGGGAGTTTACGCGAAAGAAATTGCTATGAACGAAGATTTTATGAAGGCTCGTCAGCTTTCCGATCAGTTTGCCAAGATAGAAGGGCGACGCCCGAGAATATTGGTAGCTAAAATGGGGCAGGATGGGCACGATCGAGGGGCTAAAGTGATTGCTACTAGTTTCGCTGATTTGGGTTTCGATGTCGATATCGGCCCACTCTTTCAAACCCCAGAAGAAGTGGCCCGACAGGCGGCGGAAAATGATGTTCATGTCATTGGCATTTCCAGTTTGGCCGGAGCGCACAAAGCCTTAATTCCTGACCTACTGGAAGAGCTTAGAAAGATTGACCGCGACGATATTGGTATTATCGTTGGCGGAGTAATTCCACCCAAAGATTACGACCTTTTGTATCAGCTGGGCGTATTGGGTGTATTTGGGCCCGGCACAGTGATTGCCCGAGCAGCTCAAGATATTCTTAATAAACTGAGCAGCCCCGGCTAGTTTAGGTTAGTAACCGATCACTGTTACTTGACAAATAAAGTCTTGGTACTTACCGCCTACTTTCACTTTCTAGACGGTAACTTTATAACAAAATCTTCCCCTTTAGCGGGAAAATCTATATCCAGAATCCAAGCTATAGTATTATTGCCTAACCCACTCTTAGTAATATATTGTTCTTGGGTGATGCTCTGGTTACGTTGAGGAAAGAATTGTGGGCTAAACTCTAATGGAAAAAAATACCAAAATATATTCGGGTAAAATTTGTAGTTAAACTTGAACTAATCAATATCAACTACCACAGAGTCAGCGCTATAACCGGCAAAGATACCAAAGCCATTTTCAATGTTGTTATATACTGGGACTACCTCGGCAAATGGATCGCCCTCGTTATATTCCTGTAATTGTAGGGTGCGAAGATACTGATATTGATCGTTGGAAAGTGTACGTAGTACAATAATAAGACGAGTAATATTGCCACCAAAAGAACCTTCACTGGTAAAATTTAGAGTATACTCATTACCAGAAAAGATTTCATCAGTAAACAGCAGGGAAGAACCAAAGAAGGCACCATCACCAAAGTCAAACTCAGTACTGCTTACTACCGGATCGTCTGAAGTTAGATAGGCTTCTCCTCGATACGTAATCACATCATAACCAGTGGGTTCGTCGGAATTGTCATCAAAGACTGGAAAAGAATCTACTACCACAGTGTAGGCTTGTACTTCGTAAAAATTATCTTGATTAACTGGGTCAGATAGGCTCAATTGCACACGATAATCTGTTGAATAAATAGGCTGACAATCATCGTTAAAGCAAGAAGTGCCTGTCTCGCGACGGACACTATCAGCAGTCAATGCTTTTATAACAACGATTGGAAGTACTTCAGTATTAGCCTCTACTGGTTCAAGCCCACTAGCACTCGCTTGAATTATATATTCACTTCCAGCCTGAGGGCGAAAGGATGAAGTATACCAACCTTCACCTTCAGTAGTTAGTTGCGTGACTTCTAGTCCATTTTCAAAAAGGGTGACTATGGCGTCATCAACTAAGGTGAATGCCTGGGAGCGATCGAGCACAAAACGACTCTTGCTAATCCGTACCGCCACGGCACTATCAGGGTTAATGAAACCATTAACAACTAAACGGGTAGGCTCAACAGGAAGATCAATATCTACTACCGTCTCACAAGATAAAAGTGTAATTGCTGATAGTAATAACGAGAAAATACGCTGAATATGCATAGTGGTAAAATTAAAATTCAAAACGGTAACTTACTGAGGGAATGATGGGGAAGAGGCTAAACTGCCGGAAGCGGCTGTTGTCTCCAAAACCAGTGTAGTAGATAAAGAACGGGTTTTGTCGGCTGTAGGCGTTATATACGGCAAACACCCAAGCACGTTGTCCCCAGCGAGTGTCTTTACGAAACGTTACACTGGCATCTAAGCGGTGATACGCGGCCATCCGGTAGCTATTCCGTTCCCCGTAATAGTACACTTCACCAGGATTAAACTGATTAGGTTCAGGTTGAAAAAATCCGAATGAACGGATACTTTCTTCTGCTGCGTACAACGAGCGAGGAATAGAAATAGCATTGCCGGTACCATATACCCAGGTGAACGAAAACTCCCGGTTCTTCTTCCACTGGTGTACCAACGCAATGCTAGCATCGTGCCGACGGTCATACTTGTAAGGAAAGGTGCGGCCGAAGTTTAAATTATCGAACTGCCGGTTCGTCCAGGATAGGGTGTAGCCCAGCCAACCGGTAGTTTTACCCACTTTCTTCTGAAGCAGCATCTCGGTGCCGTAGCTCCAGCCGTCACCGATTTCTACCAAGGTTTGCCAGTCTTGACCAGGAGCGGCAAAGGATGCTCCCTCCTTGTACTCAATCACATTATCCATTGTCTTGTAGTAGGCCTCCAGACTAATTTCGTACTTATAACTCAGTGAGCGAGCGGCTCCTATCGCTACCTGATGCGACTGCTGCGGGGGAACTAGTTCGGTAGCCGGAACCCACAAATCGGTAGGAAGACCGACGCCGGAGTTGGTCAGCAAATGTATAAACTGAGTCATGCGAGCGTAGGAGGCCTTTAAAGAGAGTTTATCAGATAGTAGGTACCGAGCCGCTACCCTGGGTTGAAGAGAATGGTAAAATGTTTCCCCCACATCAAAAGCTGAAATGTGCAAACCCAAGTTTACTTTTATCCGTTGGCTGATCTGCCAATCGTCTTCTACGTAAGCCGCGAATTCATTAGCCCGGAAGGTGGTTGAGTTAAGAACGGTATCTAACGGAAAATTGGCATCATCGTCAAACACACTGAACGCACCCGGGTTGAAGCGGTGGCGAATCGCATTGACCCCGTAGCGGATGTAGTGATTGGGCGAGGGAATAAAATCAAAGTCAAGTTTAGCCGCAAAGTCACGAATGCCGGATAGGTACTGTACATCCCCTACGTTGGTGACCTTTTCTTCGTCCTGAACGTACTCGAAGGTAAATCCGCTCTCAATATTGAAGCGGTAGCGACTGTAAGTTAGGGTGAGGTTACTAAATAACTTGTTATTGAACACGTGGTTCCAACGTAGAGCGGAAGTAACGTTTCCCCAGTTGAGTCCGGCCCGAAAACTATCTTCTAGCTCAATTCCCTGTTCAATATATTCATCCTTCGACTCGGCGTAGAAACGATCGTCGCCCAGATAAGCACTCAGATACAGCCGGTCTTGGTCAGAAAAACGGTGATTGATCTTCGCGTTTAAATCGTAAAAATAATATCCACCCGTACCCGCTCCTTCCGATGCCGCCCTAATGATCGGTCGGGTAAGTAGATCAATGTAGGTCCGTCGGCCCGAGACAATAAACGAAGTCTTGTCTTTCCAGATAGGACCCTCTAACGTAAGCTTAGAAGCTACCAGTCCGATTGAGCCCTCGCTGTGAAACTCTTTCATATTCCCCTCCTTCATGCTGATATCAATCACTGAGGAAAGCCGACCGCCGTAGCGGGCGGGAAAGCCCCCTTTAATCAATTGCACGTTATTGATCGCGTCGGCATTGAACACGGAGAAGAAACCAAATAGGTGAGAAGCATTGTATACCGGCACCCCGTCGAGCAGGATTAAATTTTGATCGGGCCCGCCGCCGCGCACGTAAATACCACTGGTTCCTTCGTTTCCCGACTGAACTCCCGGCAGCAGTTGCAGGGTTTTGAGTACGTCTACTTCCCCCAAGAAGGCGGGCATAGATTTAATCTGTTCAATTGGTATCGAGATCGTACTCATCTGGGTTACCTCCTGAATTTTTTCGGCTTCCGTTGCGGTAATGACTACTTCATCCAACAAGGCACTTTCCGTTAACCCGATGTTGATAGTAGTATCTTGATCTAGAACTAAAGAAATTACTTGCGGCTGATACCCTACGTAGGAATAAATGATATTGACCGTATCGCTAGCGGGAAGGGTAAGACTGTAGAAGCCGTAGGTATTGCTACTGGTTCCCTGTAAAGTGCTTTCCTCAAAGGCATTAGCTCCGATAAGGCTTTCGCCACTGGTCGCGTCCTTAATATAGCCACTGATGGTATATCGGTCGGCAGATTCAATTTTATCTACCAGTTGCTCAGTAGTGGGGGTGAGCGTACTTACCGAGATTTTAGCATTCAGTGAACTTTGGGCGTAGGCATTTAATCCTAAGAGAACTAAGAGGTAGGTAGCCAGTCGGGCGTACTTCATTCGGGAGAAGATTATCAGCTTTAGGTAATGAGTCGTGCCGGAATGTAAAGGTTGTAAAAGAAAACAAATTTTTTTACAGTTCCAGTGCTATAT
>NZ_JBARYM010000480.1:0-2852 GCF_049647865.1 Tunicatimonas sp.
AAGAGATAAAAGACCCGTTGACGTATAAGATTATTGGCTGTGCGATGAAGGTGCATAGCACGTTGGGCAACGGATTCCAGGAGGTTATTTATCAGAGATGTTTAGCGATAGAGATGGAGAAGCAGGGGTTAGGATTTGCCCGGGAATTGGAAATACCCATTTATTATGAAGACATACAAGTAGGTACTAGAAGGGCTGATTTTGTAGTAGAAGATCAAGTGATTGTTGAGCTGAAAGCCATCATTCAGTTGGAAGACGTTCACTTAGCGCAGGGACTAAACTATCTACAAGCATACAAAATTGATAAAGGATTACTAATCAACTTCGGGGCGAGGAGCTTAGAGGTAAAACGCCTATTCCGCAAAGGACCAGGATTCTCAGAATTGAAGGATTAGCAAGATTGAAAAAAGAGGAAAACAAATAACTAATTATCCTATGAACGAAATCTTGCTAATCTCCTAATCCAATGAATCCTAATTCTGACAATTTACTTCCTAAGCTTGCCCAACGCTTTCTCCGCTGGTTTCTCCGGGATAATCTAGCGGAAGAGGTAGAAGGTGATCTGGAAGAAAAGTTCTACCAAACACTAAAAGAACATTCGTTAGCTCGGGCTAAGCGTAATTATTGGTACCAAGTATTTCATTATCTACGGCCATTTGCTATCCGAAACCTAACATTTTATAACCCAACCCACTACGCCATGTACCGAAACTATTTTAAAATTGGCTGGAGAAATATCTTAAAGCATAAAGGTTACTCATTCATCAATATCAGTGGGTTAGCCGTAGGAATGGCCGTGGCTACCCTGATTGCCTTATGGGTACACGATGAGCTCTCGTTTGATAAATATCATCAGAATTATGATCGATTGGCCTGGGTAATGCAGAACCAATCGTTTGAGGGAGAAATTCGAACCTGGCAGTCGCAAGCACTGCAACTAGCTCCTGAGCTTCGCAGTAATTACGAAACATACTTTGAGCATGTTAGCATGGTAAGTTTTCCGCAAGGGCGTGCATTACGAAAGGATGATAAGGCACTGACGAAAACAGGTCTATTCATGGAGCCGGTCGCTCCAGAAATGCTTACATTGAAAATGCTCAGCGGCACTCAGCAGAGCTTAGCAGAACCCAACTCGGTTTTGCTTACTAGATCAACAGCTCAAGCTTTCTTTGGTGACCAAGACCCGATCAATCAGATTTTATTGTTAAGCGATCGGGAGGTGAAAGTCACTGGCGTGTACGAAGACTTGCCAGATAACTCTAGCTTCGCCGAGGTAGAATTTATTGCGCCCTGGGAATTATACTTGAAAGATTTACCGGATTGGCTAAGCTGGGGAAATAGCTGGTTTCAAACAATGGTGCAAATTGCTGATCACGCTGAAATGGAGCAAGTTTCAGATGCGATTAAAGACGCGAAAAAGAAACGAGTAACGGAGGACGAAGGTGCTCGGTTCAATCCCGAACTTTTTCTTCACCCAATATCCAAAGCGTATTTGTACTCAGATTTTGAACAAGGCGTTATTACTGGTGGACGAATCCAGTACGTATGGCTATTTGGCATTATTGGGGCTTTTGTCTTGCTCTTAGCTTGCATCAATTTTATGAATTTAAGTACCGCTCGGTCGGAGAAGCGAGCGAAGGAAATTGGAGTTCGTAAAGCGGTGGGGTCACTGCGTGGCCAACTCATTGGTCAATTCTTTACTGAATCCTTACTGATTGTAGCTCTGTCGTTTGTGGTTGCCATCTTGTTAGTGTGGTTAATTCTTCCGGCTTTCAACGAGGTAGCCGACAAAGAAGTTAGTATTCCATGGTCTAATCCTTGGTTTTGGCTAGTGGGGTCAGGCTTTATTCTGCTTACTGGAATAGTAGCGGGAAGCTATCCGGCTTTATACCTTTCTTCGCTAAAAGCCGTGAGAGTGCTAAAAGGTACGTTCCGAACCGGACGGCTGGCTGCCCTGCCGCGTAAAGTGCTCGTTGTGACGCAGTTTGCAGTTTCGGTGAGTTTGATCATCGGTACCATGATCGTCTTTCAGCAAATCCAGTTCGTTAAAAACCGCCCAATTGGCTACAATATTAATCACCTACTCACTGTTCCGGCGAGAGGCGAAGCAAACCAGCGTTTTAATGCTTTTCGAAACGAATTGCTACAAACTGGAATGGTGGAAGAAATAGCCAAATCAGAGTCTCCCATCACGCAGACATTTACGACCAATAGCGGTCTTGACTGGCGGGGAAAAGTACCCGGCATGCAGGATGAATTTGTCACCATGCGGGTTACCCACGAATTTGGTGAAACTATTGATTGGAACATCGTGGAAGGACGAGATTTCTCTCGCGACTTTGCTACAGATTCTATGGGCTTAGTCATCAATGAAGCAGCGGTTGAATATATGGGTTTTGATGATCCGGTTGGGGAGCAATTAGATTGGGGTGAGAACGGAATTTACACCATCATTGGAGTGGTAGAAGACATGATTACCCAGTCGCCCTACGCTCCGGTAAGGCAGATGATCTTCTTCATTGATTATAACCGATCCGATGTTCTTAATATCAAACTAAAGCATAATGTAAGTGCCCAACAAGCCTTAGCGGATATTGAGTCGGTCTACAAAAAATTTGACCCTAATAATCCGTTTGAATATAGCTTTGCCGATGAGCAGTATGCCCGAAAATTTGGGAATGAAGTACGGGTAGGTAAACTCTCAGGTTTCTTTGCTATGATTGCCATCTTTATTAGTTGCTTGGGTTTGTTCGGTCTAGCTTCCTTCGTAGCCGAAAGGCGGACAAAAGAAATTGGCATTCGTAAAGTACTAGGGGCTTCGGTAAAGAATTTATGGCAGCTACTTTCTAAAG
>NZ_JBARYM010000481.1:0-4148 GCF_049647865.1 Tunicatimonas sp.
GATTAAATTTCATCAAGCCTACTGCAATGCCAGCTTGCATCGCTGGTTCTACTATTTTGAATTCTCGTTTGACAATATCCGGGGTTTCGGGAAAGCCCCCGAACAGGGTCAGTGTTCCCGTCGGCTCTTTCCTGGGCATCAGTAATTCGTACTGCTCCGTATCTTTAGTAGTAAAAGTACGTTTTTCATCCTGAGCGAAAACGCTGGGGCAGATTAGCAGTAGTGCCAGCAACAGAAGTGATAGTTTTTGCATAATTCTTTTTTGCTAAAGTAGTTAACCTCAAAAAAGAAGAAGGTAGCGAGGCCGTTAAAGTTTGTTAAATGGATATTTAATAATTATTGGCGGTCATTCCCTGCACCCTAGCGGTCGTTCACTGCATTTTGCTTGCTGATACAGCCAGTTTATTCCAATTTAGCTAGCGATCTTAAAATCTGATTAACTATGTTCGGGAAATACTTCACTACTGCTTACCGTAGCCTTACCAAACACAAGTTCTACTCGTTTATCAACCTGCTGGGCTTAGCCATTGGTACGGCATCTTGCTTGCTGATTCTGCACTACGTGCGCTACGAACTGAGCTACGAAGATTTTCATGAGAAATCAAATCAAATCTATCGGCTTACGTTGGATGTTTACGAGGACGGGGAATTGCAAGTGCAAGATGCCGAGGTGTATCCGTTGGCTGGTCCCGAATTAAAGGAGAACATGCCCGAGGTGTTGGATTTTGTCCGGCTGCACGATCAAGAATATTTGGTTTTCGGTACCGATACCTACCGGCAAACGGAACGACGGGCGTACTACGCCGATCCTTCGGTTTTTTCAATCTTTTCTCTAAATATGGTTCAGGGAGATACCGTGAGTGCCCTGGATGAACCGTTTGAGATAGTGTTGACCGAGTCTAAAGCAATACAGTACTTCGGTACTACCGATGTGGTGGGGAAAACGTTGGATTGGTTCGGGGGAACCTACGGGCCTAATGACGGGGGAAAGATGGTGAAAATTACCGGGGTAATGGAAGATTTGCCATCCAATACTCACCTAAAGATAGATTTTTTAATCTCCTATACTTCTCTACGGGATAAAGCCATTGGCTACCCAATTGGCTGGAATGCTAATAATGAGTTCACCTACTTGCTGATGGAGCCTCAGACTAATTTAGTTGCTTTTAGCGAAAAGATGGATCGGTTCGTTGAGAGCTTTAAATCAGCGGAGGGCTTTAACGACAGTGAAGAGCGGTTTGTCGTGCAGCCGATGGCCGATATTCACCTATACTCCAATAAAACCTATGAACCCGAAGCCAACGGAAATGCCGATACGGTAGCTTTTCTCTCGGTTATTGCGCTGTTTATTCTGGTGATTGCCTGGGTCAACTACGTGAATCTATCTACTGCCCGCTCGGTAGAACGTGCTAAGGAGGTAGGAGTAAAAAAGGCAGTCGGCTGCTCCCGTGGCCAATTGATTCGGCAGTTTTTACTCGAGGCTTGGCTGACTAACACGGTAGCCATGCTGATGGCTATTTTTCTGGTATACATCAGTTTCTCCGCCTTCCGCCAACTGAGTGGCCAACCGCTCACGATCAATCTATTTAGTGATCCTGACTTTATCATAATTATGATCGGACTAACACTAGGCGGAACACTGCTTTCGGGGCTGTATCCTGCTTTAATATTATCTTCCTTTCGTCCGGTAGCGGTAATGAAGGGTAAGTTGCAAAACACTACCCACGGCAGGTGGCTTCGGCAGGGCTTGGTCGTGTTTCAGTTTTTAGCATCGGTGGTCCTGATGGTAGGAACCTTCACCGTATATCAGCAGCTCACGTTTATGCGACAGCAGGAACTGGGGATGAATATGGATCAAGTGCTGGTAGTAAACGTACCGCTGGATATTCAGGTAGATTCTGTGGCTAGTTCCCGCATTGGTACGCTTCAGCAAGGTTGGGAAAATTTATCTACAGTAGCATCGGTAGGAAGTGCTAGTTCGGTTCCCGGAACCGGTTATAGTTTTTTGAATTCTAATCAAGGAGTGCGCCGCATGGGTAGTGAAGATGGTGGCAATATCACCTTTTACTGGTACCGAGCGGATGCCAACTATATGAACACGTTGGATATGCAGCTAGTAGCCGGACGAAATTTTCGGGAGGGTCTTAGGAATGAACGACAGATTATTGTGAATGAGGAGGCAGTACGGTTAATGGGCTTTGAAGATGCGGAATCAGCTGTCGGGCAGATTACCACGTTTTACGACAGTGCCGAAATCATTGGCGTCGCTCAAAACTACCATCACCTTTCGGTGAAAGAACCAATTATACCGCTGATGTATATGCACGGCAGCAGCAATTTGTACCAGTATCTGCGACTGACTACCGACGATCTTCCACAGACGATAGAGAGAGTGGAGGCTAATTATCAAGAAGTCTTTCCCAATAGCAATTTTTCATATTTCTTTCTGGACGATACCTTCGATCAGCAGTATTTAGCGGAAACCCGTTTCGGGCAGGTGTTCGGAGTATTTGCCGGGTTAGCAATATTGGTGGCTTGCTTAGGTTTACTAGGTTTATCTTCCTACACCAGCATTCAACGTACCAAAGAAATTGGCATTCGCAAGGCATTGGGTGCATCGGTAAGTCACATCATTCTACTGCTTACTAAAAGTTACTTTCAGCTTATTCTTATTGCGTTAGTAGTTGCTGTTCCGGTTGCTAATTATATAATGGGAGAGTGGTTGGAGCAATTTGCCTACCGCATTGATATCCACTGGTGGCTATTTATCATTCCGGGCTTGCTCGTTATCTTCATTGCAATATTCGCGGTAAGCGGACAGACACTGAAGTCGGCCCGGTCTAATCCGGTAGAAGCACTTAGGTACGAATAGAAAAAGCCGGAGCTAAGCGGTAGCCTTCCTCAAATTTCACCATATTTGAGAAATGGTAGTTTCCTATCTCATTCTGGCGGGTTTATGGCTGATGTACTTTGCGGTACACAGTTTACTCGCTTCACCGAAAGTAAAAAAGTGGACACGTTCCCGATTAGGAAAGCTTCATCGCTACTATCGGTTAGGGTATAATATTGTAGCGGTAGCTACCATCATTCCCATACTACTCTATAATTCCATTGTCTCTTCCGAACCCATAGTTGGCGACATTCGGGTGCGCGATATGCTGCAATTATTTGGATTGGTGCTGGCTGCCTACGGAATTATTGTTATTCATTTATCTTTTAAGCAGTTCTCTAAACGAGAATTTTTGGGTACCCCTCCTTTGGAAGCCAATTATACCCAGCCTCTTCGCACGGATGGCGTTCTACAGTACGTGCGCCACCCGCTCTACTCGGGCACTATACTAATTGCCTTAGGGCTGTGGTGCTTCTCACCTACGCTGGCCAACCTGATTACCGCCACTATTTGGATTATTTATATTTTGGTTGGAATTAGACTGGAAGAAACGAAACTACTGAAACTATACGGTGAAGAATACCAGGTTTACAAAAACCAAGTGCCCATGCTAATACCTAAATTGCGCCTTCGTCGGTGACTATTCTTCAAAAAAACTACCTAAAATTGAGCTCTCGCCTTTGTTATTGTTTTTGCCGTAAGGGGCAATAGCTGCCACTAGTTTGCGGAATGGCATAGACTGTAGCCACACTCGTCCGGTGCCCGACAGGGTAGCTAAGAACATTCCTTCGCCACCAAAGAGCATAGATTTTAAGCCGCCCGAACTTTGGATGTCAAAATTTACCGAAGACTCAAAGCCTACCACACAGCCGGTATCAATGCGCAGTGTTCCGTTATTTAATTGCTTCTCAATCACCGTTCCACCGGCGTGAATAAACGCTAGACCGTCGCCTTCCAAGCGTTGCAGAATAAAACCTTCGCCACCCACCAATCCTGAACCCAGCTTGCGGTTGAGCTGGATACTTACCTTGGTGCCAAGAGCTGCGCAAAGAAAAGAATCTTTCTGTACGGTCAGCGTATTCTGCTGCATTTCGGATAAATTTACTGGCACAATTGTGCCCGGATAAGGCGCGGCAAAGGCGGCTTTGGCTTTTCCGTGGCCCCGGTGAGTAAAGTGGGTCATAAAGGCCGACTCGCCAGTGAGCATGCGCGTCCCGGCGGAAACCAGCTTGCCGAAAAAACCTTGATTGGGATTGGA
>NZ_JBARYM010000482.1:0-2525 GCF_049647865.1 Tunicatimonas sp.
ACCAACGTACAGGTAGTAGTCACCACCGCCTACGGTGATATTGAACTAGCCGTAACCGCTATGAAAGAAGGGGCAGTAGACTTTTTGACCAAGCCCTGGGAAAAGGAAAAGCTAGTAGCTACGGTCGCCTCGGTGTGTCAGCTCAGTCGATCTAAAGGTGAAGTAATCAGGCTTAAGCATCAGCAGCAAGCCCTCAACCACGATCTGGATAGTACGTTTACAGAAATTGTCAGCGAAAGTCCGGCTATGAAACCGGTATTTGAGACTATTGATAAAGTAGCGCCAACCGATGCGAACGTACTAATCTTAGGTGAGAACGGAACCGGAAAAGAACTGGTAGCCCGAGCTATTCACCGCGCTTCACTACGTACCAAGCAACCCTTTATTAAAGTAGACTTAGGTACCATTAGCGAGACATTGTTTGAGTCGGAGCTCTTTGGCCATAGTAAGGGAGCGTTTACCGGAGCGGTAGATAGCCGGTCGGGCCGTTTTGAACTAGCGGCGGGCGGCACGCTGTTTCTGGATGAGATTGGTAACCTGTCGCCAACCCTGCAAGCTAAGTTACTGACGGCTATCCAGAGCAAGCAGATTATCCGGGTCGGAACCAATCAGTCCATCGACGTAGATGTACGTTTGATTAGTGCTACTAACCAACCCATTTACAAGCTATCGGAAGGCAACTCACCGCAGTTTCGGCAGGATTTGCTGTATCGGATCAATACGGTAGAGATCAATATTCCCCCGCTCCGCCATCGCCCCGAAGATATTCCCCTCTTGGTGAACCACTACTTGCAAGTATACGGCAGGAAGTACCATAAGCAACATGATTTTATTGGCGAGGCAGTAGCTACTAAGTTGCAAAACTACGCCTGGCCGGGTAATGTACGGGAATTGCAGCACGCCGTAGAACGAGCCGTAATCATGAGCAGCCGTTCTACGTTGGAAGCCTCTGACTTTCTAGTTAGTCCTCATCGGCCCAAGAATACTTCTTCCGCAACTACCTCACTTAATATGGACGCAGTAGAGCAGCAAGCGATCCAAGCCGCCATTCGCAAGCACAGCGGAAATCTGAGCAAAGCTGCGCAGGAATTGGGCTTGGGCCGTAGTACGCTGTATCGGAAGATGAAAAAATATGGGATTTAATACTTTGTGTTCGGGTGTTCAAGCCGTCATGGAATGATGTTCAAGTTGTTATTAGTCTTATCCGATGCTGAATCTTGTCAACTATATTTTGAATTCACTAGAATCGTCACTGCGAGCGACAGCGAAGCAGTCTCCTTCAAATCTACAAACAACTTCTCTTTACAAACTCTCAACAAGATTAACTACACAATCCCAATATGGGCAATGGCATCTCCTTGGTGAAGGATGGGGTCGTTGTTCAGGCCAATCACGTAGCCGGTAGCCGGAGACTTGATGGGTTCTTTAAAATCCCCGAAGGGATCGGTCATGTAACCTATGAGCTGATTTTTTTTCACTTTAGCTCCGCTAGTGACCTCGCACTGAAAGATACCCGATGCCCGAGCCCGCACCCAGGAGGAACGATTAATTAATCGGTTGGTATACGTTGGATTTGGAGCTTCGGCATGGGTAATTCCCAGGTATTTCATCACCCGGATTGCACCATCAATACCCTGCTGAATAGCATACTCATCAAATCGAGAAGATTCGCCACCTTCGTATACCAATATTCTTCTTCCTCTTTTAGCGGCGGTTTGCCGTAAGGACTTGGGTCGATACTTAGCGTGAAGGGTGAACGGAGCGCAGAAAGCCTGAGCTAGTTGCTGGTTCTGCGCATCATTCATCATACACCGAATCTGAGGAAAGTTACTACGGTCAGCCCCGCCCGTATGAAAGTCTATTCCCAAATCAATTTTGGGAATAATATCTTTGGTTAGATAGTAGGCTACTCGGGAAGCTAACGACCCATTCTTGTTGCCCGGGAATGAACGGTTTACATCCTTACCGTCGGGTACGTAGCGCGAAAAGTTAATAAAGCCGTAAATATTAATAACCGGAATGCAGATGATGGTACCTACGGTTGGTTGGTTCAAGCCCTGTTCAACAATGCGCCGAACAATTTCTACTCCGTTGATTTCGTCACCGTGTAGCCCCCCCATCAGCAGGAGTACCGGTCCGGGTTCCTTCGCCCGAGCAATGATTATATGAATGTCAATAGGGGATCTCGAGGGAAGTCGCGAGATATTTACTTCTATTTTTCTTGTTTCCCCCCGGGGAATGTCTACTCCGTTAAAGATCATACATGGGGGGATTAGGTTTAGTCAATGAATGAAGATGTGAAATGTGAAATATGAGATGTGAAAAGGGTTGGAAGTAAAAGGGTAGAGGATAGTTGATAATTGAAAGTGATGAATGACAAGTGAAAAATGACCAGTGACCAGTGACCACCAACCATTCTATCATTCTCTCATTTAGCTCTTTGAGCTAAGCCTTTACTTTATCCTTAGGTAGTCTCTTTCTGCTGGAGGCCTCTTCAATGTACTCAATAATTTTTCCCGCAACAT
>NZ_JBARYM010000483.1:0-10059 GCF_049647865.1 Tunicatimonas sp.
CCGTTGGCGGTTTTCGCAATTCTAATTGTTTACTACGAAAACGAAAACTTTCCTATTGACGTGCCCGACCCAATTGAAGTAATAAAATTCCGCATAGATCAATTAGGAATGAAACAGAATGATTTGGATGAGATTGTCGGTTTTAAAAGTCGCGTAAGCGAAATACGTATTTTAATATTCCAACCGAAGTTCTGGTGCAAGAGTATTGACTGGCAAAGCTCTAAAACAAAAGTAGCCTACCGAAACAGGTAGGCTACGCTTAAAAAGAATTTTTTTGTTTTAAGAAACTTCAATCGCTTCAGAACCGGCTTTGGCGGTTAAAAACTCGCGGTTCATGCGGGCGATGTTGGCCATATCAATTTCTTTAGGACACTCAGCTGAGCAAGCCATGGTGTTGGTACAAGCGCCAAAACCTTCGGCATCCATTTGGGCGATCATTCGCTCGGCTCGTTGCTGCCGTTCCACTTGGCCCTGAGGCAACAGAGCTAGCTGAGAAATTTTGGCACTGGTAAACAACATGGCGGAAGCATTCTTACAAGCCGCTACACAGGCTCCGCAGCCAATGCAGGTAGCTGCGTTAAATGCTTCGTCGGCAATATTTTTTGGCACCGGAATTTCGTTGGCATCGGGGGCACTTCCGGTGTTTACCGAAACATATCCACCTGCTTGGATGATTCGATCGAAAGCCGAGCGATCCACCATTAAGTCTTTAATCACCGGGAAGGCTTGGGCTCGCCAAGGTTCTACCGTAATAGTTTCTCCATCTTTGAAGTGGCGCATATGTAACTGGCAGGCGGTGGTACCTTTTTGGGGTCCGTGGGCTCGCCCGTTAATGTACATCGCGCAGCTTCCACAGATGCCTTCTCGGCAATCGTGGTCAAAGTGAATAGGTTCTGTCCCTTCTTGTTCTAGCTGCTCATTCAGTACATCCATCAGTTCTAGAAACGACATATGCGAATTAGCATTATTCATTTCGTAGGTCTCGAAGCGACCTTTATCAGTATTGTTTTTTTGTCGCCAAACTTTTATAGTGACTTTCATATTATTTATAGCTTCTTTGCGTAAGTTTCACATTCTCAAATACTAAATCTTCTTTGTTCAGTTTTGCGGGTAAATCTGCGCCCTGATACTCCCAAGCGGCCACATAAGAGAAGTTCTCGTCGTCTCGTAGTGCTTCGCCTTCTGGAGTTTGGTACTCCTCGCGGAAGTGTCCACCGCAAGATTCTTCCCGGTCTAGCGCATCTTCAATCATGAGAGCACCCAACTCAATGAAATCTGATACCCGGCTGGCTTTCTCTAATGTTTGGTTCAACTCTTCGGCCGTTCCCAGTACTTTTACATCGTTCCAAAACTCATCCTTGATTTTCTTCACATCCTCACGCGCTTCTTTCAAACCTTCGGCGGTTCGAGACATGCCACATTTATCCCAGATCACCCGGCCCAGCTTTTTGTGCAACTGATCCACGGTTTGAGAACCATTAATACTACTAAGTTTATTCAGTTTATCTTTTACGCCAGCTTCCGCTTCTCTAAAAGCATCGTGGGTAATTGGAGTCTTTTCATAAGACTGATTGGCTAAATGATCACCGATAGTATACGGTAGCACAAAGTAACCGTCAGCCAAACCTTGCATTAAAGCACTAGCACCCAGGCGGTTAGCGCCATGATCTGAGAAATTGCACTCACCAATAGAATATAATCCTGGAACCGTGGTCATCAGATTATAATCTACCCATAAACCTCCCATTGTGTAGTGTACTGCTGGGTAAATCATCATCGGTGTCTGGTACGGATTATCGCCGGTAATTTTCTCATACATCTCAAACAGGTTGCCGTAGCGAGCCGAAATAGTATCTTGTCCGTCTCGTTTAATAGCATCTCGGAAGTCCAGATAAACCGCTAATCCGGTCTCAGCCACTCCGCGTCCTGCATCGCAAACGGCTTTAGCGTTACGAGAAGCCACATCGCGGGGCACTAGGTTTCCGAAAGAAGGGTACTTACGCTCTAAGTAGTAATCCCGATCTTCTTCGGCAATATTACTAGCTTTTAGCTTACCTTCCCGCACCGCCTTAGCATCTTCCTCTGTTCGGGGAACCCACACTCGTCCATCGTTTCGTAACGATTCCGACATCAGCGTGAGCTTCGATTGATAGTCGCCCGACACCGGAATACAGGTAGGGTGGATCTGGGTGAAGCAAGGGTTCGCGAAGTATGCTCCTTTTTTGTACGCGCGCCAAGCGGCCGTAGCATTACAGCCCATAGCATTGGTTGAAAGGAAGAATACGTTGCCGTATCCGCCCGTAGCTAATACTACTGCGTGCGCTGAGTGCGATTCAATCTCGCCAGTAAGTAAATTTCTAACAACAATACCTTTGGTTACCCCATCGACCGTTACTACATCTAGCATCTCAGTACGAGGGTACATTTTGATTTTGCCATTTGCCACTTGCCGACTCATGGCACTGTAGGCACCCAGCAAAAGCTGCTGACCCGTTTGGCCTCGAGCGTAAAATGTTCGAGATACTTGAGCACCCCCAAATGAACGATTGTCAAGTAATCCCCCGTATTCTCGGGCAAAAGGTACCCCTTGGGCTACGGCTTGGTCAATAATATTAACACTTACCTGAGATAAGCGGTAAACATTAGCTTCGCGCGAGCGGTAATCGCCTCCTTTAACAGTATCGTAGAATAAGCGAAAAACACTGTCTCCATCATTTTGGTAATTCTTAGCCGCGTTAATGCCACCCTGAGCCGCTATACTGTGAGCGCGTCGGGCACTATCTTGAAAGCAAAACGACTTTACGTTATAGCCTAGTTCGGCTAAGGATGCTGCGGCAGAAGCACCGGCCAATCCGGTTCCAACCACAATAATATCGTATTTGCGCTTATTAGCCGGATTCACCAGCTTTAATCCAAACTTGTGCTTCGTCCATTGTTCGGCCAGAGGGCCAGTAGGTGTCTTTCCTTCTAAAACCATATCGTCAAACGAGTTATTAAATAGTCAAGCAAATTCTAAAGTATAAGTTTTGTCTAATTAAAATGTTCATTACAGGCATTGCTAGGTTGAATTCAGCGGTATTCACTAGTTACGATAAGCTTTTAATGAACATGTAAATTGGCATCGAGGCGAATAGCGCCGGAACCACAATAGCGAAGGCTAAGCCTACTTTCTTAATAAAAGGTGAATACTTCTTGTGCTGTAATCCTAGCGTTTGAAATGCACTCCAGAATCCATGCGCCAGATGATACCCTAATCCAACCATGGCTAAAACATAAATCAGTACGTACCACCACTGAGAGAAAGCCGCCTGCATAATAGAGTATAAGTCTTTAATCTCAACACCATCTACTGACATTACAGGTACTTCACCAAACTTCATCTCGTACCAGAAAGAACGCATATGAATAATGAGGAAAATCAGTAGGATTGTACCTAAAATACCCATATTCCGCGATTTCCAGCTACTGTTCTGGCTAGGTTTAGCTACAGCATAGCCCACCGGCCGGGCGCTTTTATTACGAATGGATAGTACCAGCGCGTAAATCACGTGCAGAATAATGCCCGAATAAAGGATATAAGAAGCCGCTTTAATTAACGGATTGGAGGTCATAAATTCCGCATAAAGATTAAATGCTTCTCCACCGTCGCTACGAAACAATAAAGTGTTGCCTGATACGTGTACAATCAGAAAGGTAATTAAGAATAGGCCGGTAAGTGCCATAATTACTTTTTTACCAATAGTGCTGTTTAAGGCTTGGGAAAACCAACTCATAAAAAGTGATAGTTCAAACAGTAAATAATAATCTAAAACGTTTAAAATTATACTAGGAATCGTTAGTAAACAAAGTATTCATCGCTAGCTTTATTATTTTGAACGTTTCTAAACTATAACCATACGTTACTCTTATTATAACTTCTTTGTAAGTAGCTCGGTTCGTCTAAGACAAGATTTGTTTAAGAAACTTGTTATTAGAGATTAACAAAAAAAGTCACATAGTGTAAAGTTTATAGCATAATCGACATTTCTGCCTTTACTGTGAATTGACCGCAATGATTCGTTTTTTTGTTCGTTATTAAGTTAAATAGCACTATATTAGAAATATTAAAATTATTATATTTTTATTTATAATTATTTTTTTTATTGCATAGGAAGTAAGATTATTCATTTTAATGCAGGTATCTTGAAAAGAGTTTGCTTAGTTCTGGCAGTTACTGCTCTAGGGTTACTAGTAGGAGTAGAGCGGGTTTGGGCCACCCATATCCGGGCCGGAGAAATTATTGTGGAGCGGCAATCTTGCCAAAATGATTTGTTTACCATTCGGATTATTGGCTACGAAGATACCGGATCAGAAGTAGAATTCGGAAATGGCATCTTAAATCTAGGTTTCGGTGATGATATTGATGTAAGTACTGCAAACGACTTCTTCACCCGAGAAGTGATCGATAATCAGAATTTAATTCGAGTAAGCGAGTTTGTACTCACCGATATTGCTTTTCCTGGAGCGGGAGACTATATCATCAGCTTTCGGGAGTTTAATCGTAATGCCGATATTCTGAATATGATTGAGTCGGTTGATACACCGTTCTATATTGAAACAAAAATTTCTATCGATGGAGTGCTCTGTAATAGCTCTCCGGTTCTTACCAATCCTCCGGTAGAGGGAGCCGTAGTAGGTCGACGGTTTGTGCACAATCCTGGGGCAGTAGATCCTGATGGCGACAGTCTATCGTATAAACTAGTATTACCTCGGCAAGATGCCCCCAGTGACAACTTTCCTGACGGTGAACCAGTAAACGGTTACCGATATCCACATATATACGATCAGCAGACAGCGCCCGAAACCGCTACCACCCAAAATGATGCGGAGATACCATCAACCTTAACACTTGATCCAATAACCGGAGAGCTAGTTTGGGATGCTCCCGCTTTGCAGGGCGATGTGGGCAGTAAGAATGAATACAACGTAGCTTTTATTGTTGAAGAATGGCGGAAGATTGGCGATGAGTGGATTCTTCTCGGGTACGTAACTCGCGATATGCAGATTATTGTAGAGAACGCAGAAAATGACCCACCCACTTTAGAAATACCCGCCGATACTTGTATTGAAGCTGGAACCGTATTAGAAGCGGTAGTTTCTGGTACTGACCCTGATGGTGATAATATTGTGTTCTCTGGCTTTGGGGAAGTTTTTGAGATCTTAAATAGCCCCGCCACATTTTCCCCCACCACTCAACAGCCTTCGCCGGGTGAAGGCAACTTTCGGTGGGAAACTAATTGCAACCACGTGCGAGCCGGAGTATATCAGGTAAACTTTAAAGTAACCGACGTTGATCCGGCTACCGGACCGCCATTAGCGGAATTTGGGATATGGAATGTTACGGTAGTAGCTCCCGCTCCCCAGTTGCTTTCGGCGCAATCGGCACCGGGCCGATCGGTTGATCTGGACTGGGAGGCTTATTCCTGCGGAAATGTTGATGACGTACGAATTCAAATTTGGCGTAAGCCCGATAGTACTGATTTTGTGCCGGAAAATTGCCAAATTGGTATTCCTGGTGGCTTAGGATATGAACTAGTTGCAGAAGTAGATAAAAGCGTGGTCAGCTACCTCGACGAAGGCTTAGAGCCCGGAGTAAATTATTGCTATCGTCTGGTAGCGGTATTCCCCGATGGTGCGGAGAGTTATGCCTCGGAAGAGTTTTGTGCCGAAATGAAAGTAGATGCCCCGGTTATTACTAATGTAAGTGTGACCGCCACCGATGATGATACCGGAGTTATAGAAGTAGCTTGGCGATCGCCCTTTGAAATTGATCAAGCACTATTTCCGCCTCCGTATACCTACCAAGTGGTGAGAGGAACGGGGTTTGGCGAAAATGGCTCCGAAGAAGTTATTTCCGGAATCATTCCCGATACTTCGTTTGTGGATAATGGGTTAAATACGCTAAATCAACCGTTTTACTATAAAATCTACCTGTACGATGCGAGTGGTGATCGGCTTGATTCATCAGCCGTAGCCTCATCTGTACGTTTAGAACCAACCCCCCTGGTAGGAAGCGTTACGCTTGACTGGCAAGCTAATGTTCCCTGGTCAATCGTTTCTACCGACTTTCCCTATCACTATATCTACCGAGACCGAGTTGATCCTAATGATCTGGGAAGATTTGTATTAATTGATAGTATTGATGTGGTTGCCAATGGGTTGCAGTATACGGACGATGGTAGTACGACCGGTGAACCATTATCGGACGAGCTAGAATACTGCTATTATATAGTAACGCAAGGTAGCTACGGAAACGAAGCGTTAAATCCGCCATCGTTTATCAACTTATCGCAGATTGCCTGCGCTCAACCCAATGATACTATTCCGCCTTGTGAACCACTAGCGGTATCTATTCCGAATGGCTCAGCCGAAGAGTGCCAAAACCAAATTGCCGGGCAGCCTTGCGGATCTACCGAATTTTTTAACAGCATAGCATGGGAGGCCGACATTGCTGAGGGCTGCGATAATGATGTACGGTTCTACAATATTTATTTTTCAGCAGTAGGTGAGGCTGATAGTACCTTTAACTTAGTGGGTACCAGCACCGACACTTTTTTTGAACACACAGGACTGCGCTCTCTAGCGGGTTGCTACCGGATTTCGGCCGTAGATCGCTCCGGCAACGAAAGCACGCTAAGTCCATCCATATGTGTTGAAAATTGCCCTAATTATCTACTACCCAACGTGTTCACTCCTAATGGAGATGGCGATAACGATGTATTTCGCCCATTAGGATTATCAACCCAAGGATCAGCCAGTGCTCTCGAGGAACAGGCAGAATGTCCACGATTTGTTAGCAATGTTCGTATTCGCTTTTATAACCGCTGGGGGAAAGAAGTGTACGCTTTTGGGTCTAGTAATACTGAAAACTCAATCAATATTAACTGGGATGGACGCACTGAAGCCGGAAATCTAGTATCTGCGGGAGTTTACTATTACGTAGCAGAAGTAGATTTTATTACCTTAGACCCAGCGTTGAGCCAACAAACTATTAAAGGCTGGGTTCATATCATGTATGAACCCGAAGACCTATAATTCAACTATTGAGAATAAAGATGTTATCCTATTTGACGGCGTGTGCAATTTGTGCAATCACGCCGTTAATTTTATTATTGACCGCGACCCAGCGCGCCGGTTCTTGTTCTCTTCACTTCAGTCAGAAGCAGGGCGAGAGCTGCTAAAAAAGCATCAGCTAGATGCTCAGTATTTAGATAGCCTAGTACTTATTCAAGGTGAAAGCGTGTATTTGAAGAGTGCCGCTGCCCTCCGTATTGCCCGGCACCTATCAGGAATATGGTCTCTATGCTACGCTTTCATTGTGGTGCCGCCTTTTATTCGTAACTTTTTTTACGATATTGTGGCCCGCTTTCGCTACCAAACTTTTGGCCAAAGCGATAGCTGTCGGATTCCAACCCCTGAGTTGAAATCTAGGTTTCTAGTATAATCATAATCTACACCTACCAATGAAACACGCTTATATTTTCCCCGGACAAGGTGCCCAATTTACAGGTATGGGTAAGGACTTATTTGATCAGAATAGTCGAGCCCAAGAATTATTTCATCAGGCGGATGATACATTAGGATTTTCTATATCAAAAATAATGTTTGAAGGTTCTGAAGATGATTTAAAACAAACGAAAGTAACCCAGCCGGCGATATTTGTCCATTCAGTAGTGCGGGCATTAATTCAAGAAGATTTTTCTCCTGATATGGTAGCTGGTCACTCACTCGGTGAGTTCTCGGCATTAGTAGCCAGTAAGGCTTTAAGTTTTGTGGATGGTCTAAAGCTAGTATCGCAAAGAGCAAAAGCTATGCAGTTGGCATGTGAGCAGAATCCATCTACTATGGCTGCGGTATTGGGTTTAGACGACGCTGTAGTAGAAGATGCCTGCCGATCAATTGAGAATGAGGTTGTACTTCCGGCTAATTATAATTCACCCGGTCAAGTAGTGATTTCTGGTACTTATCAGGGAATTGAATTAGCTACTGAAGCACTAAAAGAGGCAGGTGCCAAGCGTGTTATTCCATTGGCAGTAGGGGGAGCTTTTCACTCACCGCTCATGGAACCCGCTCATAGTAAACTTGAACAAGCAATCAATCAAACGGCTATTGATAAGCCGATTTGCCCAATTTATCAAAATGTAACGGGTTTGCCGACAATTGAAATAGAAGTAGTTAAGAAGAATTTGATAGCGCAACTTATGGCACCGGTACGGTGGACACAATCGGTAACAAACATGTTGAACGATGGAGCCACCCATTTTACTGAATGCGGACCAGGCCGAGTACTACAAGGACTGATTAAAAAAGTAAGCCGAGAGGCAGAAGTGAACGGAATTAGCTAATTAGCTCGCTTAGTTCGTATTTTTTTTCGATTTATAAATAAGATAGTCCTTTGAGAAGGGAATGTTAATCTTGTCCTGAGAAACCGATAAACTATCTTTTTGGTGATGATTTATCTGCTTATCAATTTCGCTGATAAACGATTTTATCCGAGTGATCTGCTCCGACAGAGATTTGTTGTACTCCTTAAGTGCTTCAATCAAATTCGTTGTTTTATTATTACTACTCTCCATTTGGCTCTGCTTTAAAAAAATATAAATTAACCTTTTAGATACCCTTGTAATATTTTTATAAAAATAATAAAAAAAACAAATAAATCATAGAATTGTAACACTAAGTTACAAATAAGTCCACAATCTGTAAGTGAGGGGAGAGATAAGTCTGGAATTCCTTTCCAAACAGTAGGGGCAATAAATCAGTGAAAAATCTATATCCTGCCCATTATTCCGAGTAAGGTAAAGGTTAGTTATTACTTTAACAAGCTTTTTTCTTTTAAATTAATTCAGATGCAATTTTTTTCCATTCCTGTTCGAAAGTTTCGTCAGATGTAGGGCGGTTGGCGCGCTTATACCAATACTTAGCATTAAACAGATCACCTTCTACTCGATGAAGGTATGCATGTACCCACGCGCTATCAGCATCTACCTCATCTTGAATTAATTCATGTGCCCTGTTCCAATTATCTTTGGCGGCATACCATAAAGCCTGTAGCGGTTTGTTCAGTTTCGGCGGGACTTCTGGCTGTTGGAGACTGGCTTCATACTCTTTTATATTCATAATTCAGGCTATTTATTAAGCTTAATTTTAGCCTTTTTATCAACTAAAAAACATCTAAAGTTGTGCTAATTTGTGGAAAAGATATTGAGAAATAAGTAAAAAACCTTCTATTGCCCGGTGACATTCTCTAACTTAGAGTGTACCAATAGTAAATTATAACCTTTAAAATCAACGCTATGTCACGCACAACATTCGCAGCATCCACCATCTTTAAATCAGGAGGGGGAGGAGACAGACCCAAACCGTCTAAACCCAAACAGGAAGAAAACCGAGCATAAACTAATAGCCAGCTACCCTGCTGGCTTTTTTTTTCGTACGGAGCCTACCAAAAAATATCCCAAGCCTACTAAGAGCGTAAGGAACCCAGCTAAGTAGGTGTCTCGGTAGTGTACTATAGGCGATGGTTCTCCTTGAAGCACAAAAGCCGCCCAGTAGCTAGGATGAGCCTGATATTTATTAGCTCGTTCAATAAAGCGAAGTTTCGCTCTACGAAGCGACTCATCTATCCGAGAACCTTTAAATAGTGAACGATAGAACGTAGGCATAATTCGGGCGGTAAATGCATCGTTCACTTTCCATAAGCTCATAATTACCGAGGGGCATCCGGCATAGGCAAATCCCCGCCCCATACTATATACTCCCTCGCCCGCTTCCCAGCGCCCGGTACCAGTTTCGCAGGCACTGAGCACGGCTAACTTAGTATTGGTGAGTTGTAAGTCATATAATTCAAAGGAATGAAGCTCGCCATCATTCACCGAATCAAAAGGGGCAGGAAAGAAAATAATATTATTATTGGAGTTGGTAGAGTCAGCAAGGCCGTGCAGCGCCAGATGAAGTACTTGATAATCTTCTGCGTAACGTTTAAAATGGGTTTCACTAGCTTCTGCCCCCGCCAATAGC
>NZ_JBARYM010000484.1:0-8726 GCF_049647865.1 Tunicatimonas sp.
GTTATTTTCTAAGCCACGATAATGCTCCTTGTCCAAATCTTCAAGCTGTTGTATCTGGCGGGCACATTCATTAAGAAGACTGATTTCTACCAAATCTAATTCTTGCTCAGAAGTGAGCACAAAAGAAACTTCCTCCTCATTCGCTTCTTTGCTATATTCATAGCCGAATTCAACCAGAAGTTTCTCAAACTTCTTCTCTACAAAATGATCAATACTTACACTTACCTTTGGCATAATCAGTTTAGTTTTTTCGCTGTTTTTATGATTGCCAATCTAGGAAGAGGCTACTAAGGTTTTCAAGTCAGATTTGAAAGCAAAGGTACATCGTAAGTTTGCCGTACATTCCTGGATTTACATTGAACTGTATAATTTATAAAAGAAAAAAATCGTATATCGAGTTAATTGCTGAACTATTAAATAGCGATTGTCGATTAAATTTTTACAACTATTGATTCATTATTAACTATACACTGCGTCGCCTGCGCGATTCACCACTTTGCCTAGGCTATCAAACACTTCACCTACTACCATGAACCTCTCTGTTCTTCACTATTCTTCCTCTTTGATGTTACTTGTTAGACAATTTTTTCGTTAAAGTCAAGAGATTCGCGCATTATCCAAGGTTGATCTCGCAAAATGGCGTTCGCCCGAGCGTATACCAAACGGGGCAAATAATCACCTCGTTCTTTAGCTTGCTGTAAGTACTGCTGAACATCTTCTTTAGAAGAAAGCCGCTCAATCTCCTGTAGAAGTTTTTCTTCTCGCTCTTTTTCAAAACTAGCGGCTAATAGTACCTCATCATCCGAGAATTTTTTAGATAGCTCGTGTCCCAGGTTATAGCGGCGATTAAATTCAGCATAATTCATGGAGCTAAATCGGGCAGCATCAAACCAGCTAATAATCATCGGAATAAGCGTCCAAAAGAACCCCAAGTACCACCAGCCTTTGCGATGTTGTCCAATATAAAACCGATGGATGCCGAACCCACCTAATAGAATAGCTATGAGAATTGCGTTAGTTTTATGTTTCATATAGTAAGCCTGTTTTTATCAATATTAGTTTGGTACGAAGCCCTGGCTAAATCAGTGTGGCAACTTCATTAGCATATGATATCTAACTAATTGCGATTTTATTTTCAATGATCAAATATCAAATAATGTTCCTAACTGTTGGTAGAAAAAAATTGGTGAAGTAAGTTCTGAAGCGTTATTTTGGAAACAACTCCTTTGATTGTACAATCAACGTAATCTGAATGCGAATAAGTAGGATTTTAGAGCAAAAGTTGATGCTATTTTTACTCTTTTTTATATTTAGTAGGGCTGTACAAAACTTTTATTAAATTCGCTTATTCAACGGGAATAATAAAGTAAAGTAGAAGTGTTGATATGCAAGGAGATGCTGTAAAACCTGCCAAAGGCGATTTATTGTTATCGGAGCCTTTTCTAGCCGACCCAAATTTTGAGCGATCAGTAATACTTTTATGCGAACATAACAGCAACGGATCGTTCGGCTTTGTACTTAATAAAGAGGCAGATATGCAACTTTCTGATGCAATAGATGAGGTGCAAAACTACCACCAAACACTATACGTGGGTGGTCCCGTACAGCACGAAACTCTTCACTTCCTTCACCGAGTTGACCCACCGTTCAACAATTCCGAACCCATTGTAAATGATGTTTTCTGGGGGGGTAATTTTGATGAGTTATTATCGCTCATCAATACCCGAAAAATTGCGGAAAACGATGTGAAGTTTTTTGCTGGATATTCTGGTTGGGGGCCTGGTCAATTGGAAGACGAATTGGAAGAGAAAACCTGGATCGTGTATCATCAGCCCACCGCTTATCAGCTATTTGATATTCCGGCGCATCAGCTATGGCAAGAAATACTACGTAATATGGGAGGAAAGTATCGGATGTTTTCAAACTACCCAATCGACCCTCGTTTGAACTAAAACACTTGCCCTCGTTTTATATTCTATAGTAAAGAAAAGTAGCAAGGAAACTGAATATTGCATTATGGCCGAAGCTTCTGAAAATCAGAAAGATAAACAACGCTCCGAAAACCAAGAATCGGAAAACACAGTCGAGTCCACTTCTAAAACTACCGAAAGCAATAAGGTAGCAAGCGATGAGACTGATAATGATACGCCTGACGAATCAAATTTGCCAAAAACTGCTGACGTAGCTGGAGAGGAAGCCGAATCTGAGGTAAGTTTGACTACCGAAGCAAAGTCATCTGGTGCGCCTGAAAAATCGGAGAAAGATGAGGAATCGGCTGAAAATGGTACAGCGGAGTTAACCGAAGAAAAGGCAACTGAACATTTTGAGGCGAAAGAAGAAACAGAAAATTTAGTGGAGACTACAGCAGCAGAAGCTTCTCTAGAAAATACAGAATCTTCCTCCGAAGAGAATTTAGCGGAGGATGATAATAAAAACCTAAAGGGTAGGGAAGAGCAGGTTACTAAAGTAGAAAGCCAAGCAGGAGAAGCGGCCGAACAGAAGACCCCAGATGAAAGCAGTGAGTCTGAAAAGGAGCAGACAGCAGAAGTAGCTGAAACCACCAGCCAGATAAGTGAAGCAAGAGAGGCATCTAAGTCAGAGGATCAAGAAGTGAGTAATGAAACCGAGGAAGAAGAAAGTGGCGAGTCTGAGCAAGAAGAAAGTGGGCCAGATTATAATCAGTTGAGTCGAGAGGAGCTGGCGCGAGAAATAGAAAAATTGGCTAAGGGCGACCAAATCAATACCATTGCCGACCAAGTACGGGAATTGAAAGTGCATTTTGACGATCTGGAAGAAACTCAACGACAGCAGGCTTTAGACCGATTTATAAAGGATGGAGGCGAACCCGATGGATTTGAATATCGTCCAGACGAATTCTATACGTTGTTTTACGCTGCTTACGATAATATTCGGGAACGTAGATCGGAATACCGCAATAAGCGGGAGAAGAGTCGTCAGGAGAACCTGAAAGAAAAGGAAGAGATCCTTAATAGGCTGCGCGGTTTTGTAGACGGTGAAGAAACGCAAGTGAGTATTGCGAAGGTGAAAGAAATTCAGCAACAATGGCGTAGCATTGGCGAAGTGCCTTCCTCACAAAACCGTACACTGTGGGCGAGCTACCATGCTCTGCTTGACCGCTTCTACGATAATCGCAGCATATATTTTGAGTTAAAAGAGCTTGATCGGAAGAAAAATTTGGGCAGTAAAACAGCGGTAGCCGAGCGAGCTGAGCAATTGGTTGAAGAACCGGATATTAAAAAAGCTGCTAAAGAACTGGATGAGCTTCACGAAGAATACAAGCATATTGGGCCGGTTCCTCGCGACGAGCAAGAAGCACTATGGCAGCGGTTCAAAGCAGCTTCCGATAAAATTCACGACCGTCGGCGAGAAGATATTGAAGTCTTTAAGGAACAGCTTAAGAAAAATTTAGAAGAAAAGCTGAAGCTAGTGGAGGAAGTAAAGGAGTTTGCCAGCTTTGAAAGTGATAGTATTAAGGAGTGGAATAAAAAGACCAAAGAGCTTCAGCAACTTCAGAAGCAGTGGGAAGCGGCGGGCAGTATGCCTAGAAATCAAGCAAAGGAGGTAAATCGTCAATTTTGGTCAAGCTTTAAAGAATTCTTCGCTCACAAGAGTGAGTTTTTCCAGCGATTAGATGCTCAACGAGAGGAAAATTTACAGAAAAAGGAAGCTTTAGCTGAAAAGGCTGAAACCCTAAAAGAAAGTGAAGACTGGAAAACTACATCTAATGAACTGAAGCGTTTACAACGCGAATGGAAAGAGGTTGGTCCGGTGCCAGAAAGAGCAAGAGAATTGGTGTACCAGCGATTTAAAGCAGCTTGCGATGCTTTTTTTAATCGTCGGCGTAACAATAGTCAGGAAACGGAAATTGAGTATCAGAAAAACCTAGCCACTCGTGAAGAGGCGTGTGAAAAGATAGAGTCTCTGGCTAAAGAAAAGTCCAGTGATCTGGACTCTCTCACCAAGCTTATTCAGCAGTACACTGAAACTGGTTTTGTGCCGCGCTCAGCCATGAAGAGCATCAGCTCTCGTTATCAGCAGGCGGTCAATCTATTTGTTGAGAACGCCGAAGAACTAGATGAAAATCAGAAGAAAGAGGTGCTAGTTGAAATTGAGGTAGGATCGCTGAAAAGTAGTCCGGGTGGGCAGCGACGAATTAATCTGAAAGAAGGAAGTATTCGACGAAAGATTAGTCAGCTTGAAGGCGATATTTCATTATGGAAAAATAATATCTCTTTTTTTACATCATCATCGAAGCAGGCTGATAAATTAATCGCCGATGTAGAGCGAAAAATTGAGAAAGCCACGGCTGAATTAGCGCAATTAAAGTCTCAGTTAGATGTTTTACAAAGTTTAAAGTAGAATTAAGATACAGAAGGCTTGAAAATCAGATAAGCGCCAATTATATTTGCCAACCAATTTATTGCCCCCTTAGCTCAGCTGGCCAGAGCAACGCACTTGTAATGCGTGGGTCGTTGGTTCGAATCCGACAGGGGGCTCTTATAAAATTTCTCTAATTAAGCACTTACAGATTCCTGTAGGTGCTTTTTTTTAACAGATACTTTAAATAGTACAATATGATCAGTTAGGATGCTTCGCAGGTTCGTTGTTTAGCGACCGGCTAACGATGTAACTTTCTTCTAATTGGTTATCGGCAACCCTGTAGAGTTTTCCGTTTTGGGTACTCAAGCCCTTAGACCTTGCTCTTCATAGGTACTCGGCTATCTGTAAAATTGTATGAATCTTGAAAATAGGCTTACTACTGTTTCTTTCCACCTCTTCTTACTTACTCTGTTCCATAGAAAGTAATAAGAACTACTTAAAAACTAAGACATATTGAGGATTGCTAATGAAGTTTAACTATTCAAATAGGGTTACTTCCCTTAAGTAGAGGTTTGCAGACCAGTTAAACGTATTTAGTTTTTGACTATTCGTCGTTTACATCTTTTAGATTATAGTTAGCCCTAAATAGTTCTTATGAGGTTCACGCACTATGCTATTGTAAGCAGATAGTTTTACAAAGACATTCACGGCTAACCTAGAGTGAAAAAAAGCGCGGAGCAATCGTCCTGAGCTTCTTTTATAACTTGCTTAAAAACAGTGAAAAAACTAAAAAGCCGCACTGAATTTGTGTTCAGTGCGGCTTTTATAATACAGCTAAATAGCAGTCAGTTTCACAAAACAGTTGCCTAGTAAAGGATCAATTCTTGCGTAGCTCTAAGAATTTACTCGGTGGTAGAACTACTCTTCTGATCAGCATTGTATCCATCGTTGTATCCTGTTTCAGCATCAGCCTTTACTTGATCCCAATTAACGGTATCTATCGCGAAATACGCTAGTATTCCTAAAATAAATCCGAGAATTTCTCTTTTAGTAATTTTCATTGTTGAGGTATTTATTTAAAACTATAATTCATTTATAGATTAGACTAAATCACCTTAGTTTTTCCGGGAGTAGGTACGGGATAAAGTCCGTCCGCATTCGGTACAATTGGTGGCTGAGCGTCGAAGGCAAAAGTTTCGGGCATTAAGCTCATGTCGGAGTTGAGCGCATCTTCCCACGTTACCGGCTTACCTGAGTAGGTTGCCATTCGTCCCAAAATAGCCGTCATGGTGCTTTTGGCTCCGTTCTCAGCGTCAGCTAGTAATTCACCACCGTTAGCAATGGTTTCAAACAAGCGGTCGTGCTCTATCTGGTAGGGGTTGCGGTCGTTCTTGTCCCGGTGGCTCCAGATAGAGTTCCCTTTTAGATCAGTAATCTCAGTTTTACCATCGGTAGTCGCCCGGCCTTTCGTTCCTACGAATGATTCGGCCACTTTATTCATGCAGCCTTCAATGTGGCGACACTGACTGTTGATCATCGTTCCATCACCGTAGTGGAACTCTACAAAATGGTGATCAAAGATTTCACCGTGGTCGGGACCGGTACGTACTTCGCGTCCGCCCATACCTTGCGCCATGGTGGGGTACGACTGCTTCGCCCAGTTGGCTACATCAATGTTATGGATATGCTGTTCCAGGATATGGTCGCCGCACAGCCAAGTGAAGTAATACCAGTTGCGCATTTGGTACTCCATCTCGGTTTGCCCTTCTTCGCGCGGACGCACCCAAACTCCACTACTATTCCAGTACACTTGTCCGCCGGTGATATCTCCAATTTCCCCGTTATGGATGCGCTCCATCAGGGCCAGATAACTGGGTTGGTAGTGCCGCTGTAGACCAACCACTACGTTTAAGTCTTTCTCTTTTGCTTTTTTAGCTACTTCCAGCACTTTGCGTACTCCGGGGGCATCCGTGGCTACCGGCTTTTCCATAAACACATGCTTTCCGGCGTTAACGGCTTCCTCAAAGTGAATGGGGCGGAAACCGGGAGGGGTAGTTAGGATTACTACATCGGCTAAAGCGATAGCATCTTTGTAGCCTTCAAAGCCTACGAACTTGTGTTCTTCTGGTATATCGATTCGTCCCGAGTCGCCGTGTTTTTGGGTAAGGTTATCGTAGCACTTGTCCAGGCGGTCGCGGAAGGCGTCGCACATAGCGACTAGTTTCACATCCTGGTCTACGCTCATGGCTTGGCTGGCCGCGCCGGTTCCTCGGCCCCCGCAGCCAATGACCGCTACTTTAATAGTTTCGTTTCCCCGCACGTAAGCACTGGCTTCCACGGGCAGTTGGCTGATTAGCAGTCCGCCACCCGCCGCAGCTACAGCAGAGTTTCTTACAAATTTACGTCGGTTCATTGTCAGGTTCTTGTTCATATTATCTATTATTTGATTGTTAAATTGTTTAATGGCTAGGAGCATGGGACACTAGGCTAGGGACCGCTATAGCGCAGCTTAGTAATGATAATTCGTGCATTATGTGCTAGATTCTGATTTCATATTTCATATTTCATATTTTTCCACACTCCTAGCTCCCCGCGCTCTATATGTCTTCAATAAAATTGATCCAGTACTTATTCTGCATTTCTTCCGATGGAGCTTGCTGGGGCCGTACTAAGCGGATACCTACCCAGCGGGCGTTAGTGTGCCACCAGCGGCTTTTTGGTATCTGCGGATCGTGTATTTTCCACTGAGGATTGGATGCGGTACGAGCGGCCGACCGTAGTACTTCGGGGTCATCATCGTAGGAACCACCCCGGGCCGTACGCGGATATAGTTCGGTAGGCTCATTCCAAGGATTTTTGGAAGTTGCCTGATCTAGGCTAGCGTAGTAGGCCGGGTTATATTGGTCTAAAGTCCACTCCGCAATATTGCCGTGCATATCGTGGAGTCCCCAAGGGTTAGGTTTCTTGGTACCAATCTTTTCGTAGCCACTATCGGTGTTGCCGTAGTGCCAAGCATATTCGTCCAGTTGAGAAAGATCATCGCCGAATGAGTAGGCGGTAGTCGTTCCGGCTCGGCAGGCGTATTCCCACTCGGCTTCGGTGGGCAAACGGTAGTAATGTCCGGTCTTCGCGCTCAGCCACTTACAAAACTGACTGGCGGCATACTGGGTCATACAGATAGCTGGGTAGCCGTACTTACCCATATTAAAGCTCATATCCAAGTAGGGCGGAGTAGGTCGCGATACCGCATCTACGTTCGGAATATTAGCCGCGCCTAGTCCGCCATTTTCTTCCGCGTAGCGTTTCTCCAGCTCCTGAAACATAAACACCTCGTAGACGTCCCACGGAATCTCGTATTTCCCCATCCAGAACGGGTCAATGGTAACTTCTACTTGGGGCCCTTCGTCATCGTTATGATGCTCCTCTGATTCGGGACTACCCATCATAAAGCTACCTCCCGGAATGGGTAGCATTTCAATAGAAAAACCGGTGCCCGGTACATCAGCCGCGTAGGCTTCAAAGGCTTCATTGCCATAATACTTGGAAGTATAACCTTGAGCTATTAGCAATACGATAGTGCCGATAGTCAGTACCTGATTAAAGCGGCTAAGGCGAAATGAATATTTGTGTCGGAATAGATTGCGAATGAACATTAATCAGAGAAAATCAAGAGATAAATTCAATGGACCGTATTATAACAACGGTTAAGTCTCTAATTTATGCATTTTTCCTGACTATTTCAGAACCCATTAGCGAAGATTGATTTGTATCGTCTGAGCTGCTTGTTGTACAGTAACTTTTGCTTTATCAAAAGGGGGAGCGCTCATTTTTCCGCGAGCGTCGTTAGAGAAACCGTAATCTTCCTTCGGTATGCCTACCATGTTAGTGTCTAACTTACCATTCTCGTTTTTATCGTGATAAGCCGCTACAGCGTAGTCTCCTTCCGGGAGCGTGAAAGAAGCCTGAACCTTATTCGCTGGGTCTAAGGGAACACTCTTCTGATAAGTACCCTTGTCGGGGAAATCATCGTCAACGGTAAACACCGCTATTTGTACCTGTCCTTCGTAAGAACTCAACCCCAGTATTTCAATAGTAAGTTCCTGATTCACAGTAGTATTGGGTAAAATATCGGAGGATAATAAAGCGTGTATTGCTAATAGTATAAGCATAATGTAATAGAATTAAAGCACCAATTCGGTAGTGCGCCATTATGCTAACAAGAAAAACTACTTTACGGTTATTTACAATTCTACCGTTTTTCCAGTCTTGAACGATTCATCGGCGGCTAGTACTACTCGGAGGCTATTAATGGCATCCTGATGGTGCTGCGTTAAATCCATATCCTCACTAATAGCGCGGTAAAATAATTCCTGTTCCCGGTCGCA
>NZ_JBARYM010000485.1:0-18059 GCF_049647865.1 Tunicatimonas sp.
TTTTATCTAACTGGTATTGATCAAGAAGAAAGTGTGTTACTATTGTTTCCGGATTTTCCGGACGAAAGCTTCCGCGAGATACTTTTTATACGGGAAACCAATGAGGAAATTGCAATATGGGAAGGACATAAGTATACGAAAGATGAGGCAACAGAGACATCGGGGGTTCAGCGCATTATGTGGACATCCCAGTTTGAGAAGACCTTGTTCACGCTGATGACGCAAGCCGAGCACGTGTATCTAAACTCAAACGAACACCTTCGGGCCAGTGTTTCGGTGCAAACCCGCGATGCTCGCTTTGTGGAGTGGTGCCAGCAGAACTATCCTTTACATCAGTACGAACGGTTAGCCCCATTAATGTATCAACTTCGGGCGATAAAATCAGCCCACGAAATTGCGCTTTTGCAACAAGCCTGTAATATTACGAAGGATGCTTTCCACCGCGTTCTAAAATTTGTCCAACCCGGAGTAATGGAGTACGAAATTGAAGCGGAGTATATTCACGAATTTACTCGGCAGCGTTCGCGAGGTTTCGCATACGAACCAATTGTTGCTTCGGGAAAAAATGCTTGTGTGCTACACTATCTTGATAACAATCAGGAGTGCCTAGCGGGTGATCTATTGCTTATGGACGTGGGAGCGGAGTACGCGAATTACAATGCTGATATGACCCGTACAATTCCGGTAAGTGGTACATTTACCGAACGCCAGCGCGCTGTTTACAACGCGGTGCTGGGGGTGCAGCGAGAAGCTATGCAACTGCTACGTCCAGGCAATGTGATTAAAGAGTATCATCGAGAAGTGGGTAAAATTATGGAAAGCGAACTGATTGGGTTAGGGCTTCTGGATAGAACCGATGTAAAGAATCAGAACGAAAAACAACCGCTGTACCGAAAATACTTCATGCACGGCACTTCTCATCATTTAGGACTAGATGTGCACGATGTAGGAAATATTTACCGAAAGTTCGAGCCTAATATGGTCTTTACCATTGAGCCGGGCATTTATATCCGGGAAGAGAATATGGGTATTCGCCTAGAAAACAACGTAGTAATCCGAGAAGAGGGACTGACCGATCTAATGGGCGAAATACCGATTGAAGCCGATGATATTGAGACGCTGATGAATTAAAAATAGCCATCACTTTTGCAAATGATGGCTAAAAATTTAATGGGTTGGAGTCTGGTTATTAGTAGCGGCGCTCCTGCATTTCAGGGCGAGGGCGAGCCTTACTTACTTTAAGGTTGCGGCCTTGTACTTCAGCACCATCAAGTTCGTTGATAGCCCGCATGCCCGCTTCATCATCGGCCATTTCTACAAAAGCAAAACCCCGAGATCTTCCTGATTCGTGGTCTTTAATAATTTTGGCGGATGATACTTGTCCGTACTCCTCGAACAGCTCTTGGAGTTCTTGATCTTGAACCCGGTAGTTTAGGTTCGCAACGTAAATGTTCATGATTGAAAAGTTATTAATGATAAACTGTCGGGACTACAGCGTGCAATTATTGGGAAATAAGATTATGTTTAAGTTCAAAATAGTTGACACACTGCTAGTACACGAACTATATAAATTCAATGTACAAATTTTTGGTTCTATATGTTTAAAATATAGAAAATTAATTTTAAGGGCTATTACTTACATGTATAGAACTATTTTTTATCGCAGAAAAACCTAAATAATTATTGATTGAACTAGCATTAAAAATGATGCTATCTTTGCGGTTAATATTAGTTATTTGTATTTGGAGGTTTTTCGCGGAAATATTTAAGTTAAATCGCACTATATTTTTTCAGTTATATGAATAAAATCTGGCTCAGAATTTATTCAACTTACGGGCTTATTGTTTTTGGGGGAATTTTTTTAATACTCTTTCCTCTTTTTGCTTTGGCTACGCTGAATAAAAAGTGGCATCGCTATGCCTTACTACTAAATCAGTTTTGGTCCCGCGCCTTTCTGTTAGGCATGGGAGTTCCGGCGAAGGTTTACGGTCGTCCTAATCTAAAGAAAAATCAAGCCTACGTGATTGCCCCCAACCACTTTTCTCTGCTCGATATTGCCTTAATGGGGTACATCCCTAAACCCTTTGTATTTGTTGGTAAAGTCTCGCTGGCTAAAATTCCTTTGTTTGGCAACATGTTCAGTAAGCTCCATATTCCGGTAGATCGTAATAGCTTAAAAAGCCGCTACCAAGCACTGCAATTAAGTATGCAGGCGATAGATGAAGGTAAAAGTCTAGTGATGTATCCTGAAGGTGGAATTAGAACAGAACAGCCGCCCCAATTAGCTCGCTTCAAGAATGGCCCGTTCAAAGTTGCCATAGATAAACAAATTCCGGTGGTTCCAGTCACTATTCCTTATAATTATCTAATTTTGCCCGACGACGGTAAGCTACTAATGCGCCCTAAGCGACCAGTGATGGTTATTCATTCTCCAATTGAAACTGTAGGGATGACCGATGATGACCAGAATCAGTTGCGGGAACAAACATTTGAGGTTATTAGACAAGAATTGAAAAAATTTCACTCTTCTTTAACGTATGAAAATTGATCGAGAAACAGTTAAAAAGATTGCGCATCTGGCTCGGTTAGAGCATGATCCCAAAACTGAAGAAGCTATGATGGAGAGCATGACCGAAATACTGGATTGGGTAGAAAAATTAGATGAAGTAGATACTGAGGGAGTAGAACCCCTTATTCATATGTCTTATGAGATTAATGTGATGCGAGAAGACCAAGTTAAAGCTCACCTGAATCGCTCCAAAGCTTTGGAAATTGCCCCCCGTCACGACCAGCAGTTCTTCCGAGTTCCTAAAATATTGGATACGGGTAGTTCTAACTCTGAAAAATGATCTGCTACCGGTAAAACAATCTTATTGAGCTATCAGGCTGATCTTTTCTTCAATAGGTTGCCATTTCCCTTTCAAGATCACACTCAATATCTACTCAAAAGGCCCACCATTGAAAACACAATGTCAGAACGAACTGAATATCTTCTGAAAAATCAAGAATAAAGTGATGATGGATAGAACTATGGAAGGGTCAATTTGCCCTAATAATCCAATGTTTAGTCCATTGAAAAGAAACACCTCCGCTACTGACTGCAAAACGTAGTTGGTGAGCTTCATTTTCTCAACAGGTATTAATCGCCACTAGGTAACGCCGAACCTTTGATTGCCAAAACAGCAGGATAATACCGCGAAGATAGAAGGTAAATAGTCCTGCCGTATCCATGCGGTTGTCTACGGAATATGAAATCTGGTAGATCAATGGAAACGACTCTTTAGAAAATAGCCGTCAAGTAACTGTGAATTTAAATTGTGTGATTACGCTTTTTTGTCTGAGCAATAACATCCTTTCTATCAGAAAAACTGTAAATTAGGCGATTAATAAAAAAAATATTAGATTAGTCTAAACTTTTATGGATCATTCAAATGTTTGGATGGCTTTCGGGTTAACCCTCTTCGCAGGACTTTCAACAGGAATTGGCAGTGCTTTGGCTTTTTTCACCAGAAATCAAAGTGCAAAGTTCTTATCGGTCTCGATGGGCTTATCAGCGGGGGTAATGATATATATTTCTTTCGTTGAACTACTAGCAGGTGCTCAGATATCTTTAGTAGGGGAGTATGGTGCAAAATGGGGAAGTTGGTATACGGTTCTGGCATTTTTCGGTGGTATATTGTTAATTGCTATCATAGATAAATTTGTGCCGAACCACGAAAATCCTCACGAATTTCCGGAAGAAGAACCCACTCTTCAACGAGAAATTGTTCAACTAAAAAAGCAAAAACTGCTGCGGGTAGGGCTTTTTACCGCCTTAGCATTGGGTATTCATAACTTCCCCGAAGGGATTGCTACTTTTCTCAGTGCGATGAAGGATATTTCATTAGGTATTCCTATTGCTGTAGCCGTAGCGATTCATAATATTCCGGAGGGAATTGCTGTTTCGGTACCAGTTTACTACGCGACCAATGACCGTAAGAAAGCATTTGCTTACTCTTTCGCTTCTGGCTTAGCCGAACCCATTGGCGCACTAATTGGCTATTTGGTACTACTGCCGTTCATCAATGAGACGATATTCGGGGTACTGTTCGCGGGTATCGCCGGTATTATGGTTTTTATATCTCTAGACCAATTGCTACCGGCCGCGCATGCCTACGGTAAACATCACCACGCTATCTACGGGCTGATTGCTGGCATGGCGATTATGGCGGTTAGTCTGCTATTATTTATCTAGCATAAGATTCCTTCCGGTTAGTCGATATCCAAATTATCATCAGAAAACTTCATAATAACGATGAACAACTGTATAGCACTATTTATACATCTGGTAGTAAGTATTATGTTGCCGACTTTTGTTCTACAGGCGCAAGATACCACCCGAGTTTCCCCTCAAGTTACAATTAGTGGCTATACTGACGTATACTACGCAACTTTCTCTGATGAATCACCTTCCGAAGCACTACAGCCATATACTACAGCATCGCCAAGGAGCGACCGTTTCGGACTCAACGTAGCCCAACTTTCTATCAATTACCAGGCTAGTCGGGTACGCAGCACCGTTACTTTGCACTACGGTGATATTGCTCAGGCTACTTGGTCGGAAACTTTTAATGCGGTACAGGAAGCGAATATTGGGTTGATGATCCTAGAAGATTGGTGGCTAGATGCCGGATTTTTTACGACTCATATTGGTACCGAGAGTTTTCTGCCTAAAAATAACCTTCTGAGCTCTACCGCAGTGGCCACCTTTAATGAGCCCTTTTTTCAAAGCGGGGCTCGTATTTCGTACGAAGGTTCAGAGAATTTCTCGGCTCAGCTTCACGTGGTTAGTGGCTATAATTTTTTTTTAGATGTCAACGATGCTAAGTCAGCAGGGGTACTACTATCTTATAATCTTAGTGAAGAGTGGTCACTTACATACACGAATTTGCTAGGACGAGAATCATTAGACAATCTACAGCCTGAGCAGCTTCGCTTCTATCATAATCTTTATTTTAACGGAACGCTGGGCGAAAAACTACGAATAATTGCCGGGGGTGATCTTGGAACTCAGACTAATTCTCAGCTAGATGATGGCAATGCTACGGCACTAATTTTTAACGCATTAGCTACTATTCGCTACCAGTTTACTCCCGCATGGTCGATCACTGCCCGAGGTGAGCTATTTTCCGATTCGGAAGGTTTCATTTCGGGTACCTTGCCTACCGAATTAGGTGGAGAACAAGGTCTGCAACTAACGGGGTTAACCTTGGGAGCCGAGTATCGCCCTACCGATAATTCATATCTGCGAATTGAAGGAAGGAGTCTGGCTACAGATGATGCACTAACGCTGTTTGACCAAGGCACTGATAATACACGTTTAGAGTGGATGGTGACCACCGGCATTTACTTCGATCATATTATTCGCCAATAAAGTGCATCGGATACAAAGCCGATGATATCTAATTTTCAATAGGATCATAAAAGTTGTTTGCAAATTGAACTGCCTGATTTTCTGACCAGAAATTCTGTCCCGAAGTGTAGCCGCGAGGCATAAATCCGCAGTGTCCGCCCGCTTCGGGAGCCTGAAAATGTAAATACTCGGTAGTATCACTTTCCTTATTTAGGTAGCATGAGTCGGCTAGAAAAGGATCATTTTTAGCGTTTACTACCAGCGTAGGAATTTTGATAGACTTTAAAAAGTGAATGCTACTGCACTGATGGTAGTAGTCAGTAGCACTACGAAAGCCGTGCAATGGAGCAGTATAGTAATCATCAAAGTCTTCCAACGAACGAATCTTGGAAAAAAACTCCGAGCTTATTTTATCTGGCATAACAGCTTCTTTGTTTCGGATTTTCATTTTCAGATTACGCAAAAAGCGTTTACTATAAATAAAATTTTCTGGTTCAGCGATCTTACGGGAACAGGCTTGCAAGTCGAGTGGTGCAGAGAAAACAACGGCAGCTTTAACTTCATCAACTAAAGTTTCTTTCTGTTCGCCTAAGTATTTAAGGGTTAAATTGCCCCCTAAACTGAAACCTACGAGAATGATTGATTGATAGTAATACTGATTTTTAATATAATCAATTAGATAATGCAAGTCAGGCGTAGCCCCACTGTGGTAAAATCGATACGTCTGGTTCATTTCTCCCCCACATCCCCGGAAGTTCCAGGCTAGTGCATCAAATCCTGCCCGGTTAAAAGCACGTACCATTCCCAGAATATACGGACGATAGCTATCACCTTCCAGTCCGTGCGATACAACCATTAACTGGTTAGATCCCGATCTAGACCAATCTAAAAGTAAAAAGTCTTCATCATCAGTTGGGAGGCGTTCTCGCTGATACTTTACTTCTCTAATCTTACGAAACTGGGAGGGAATAATGGTTTGTAGATGTCCGTTAAATAGATAGCGCGGGGGACGATAATCAGAAGTTGTGAGCAGTGGCATAGTCAATGTAGATATAGAGGCAAATTTAGGAATTAGCTTCATAATCAAGTAGAAGGACAAAGCTACTATCTCTGTGCTAACCTTTATCCCCCCCTAAATTTACCGATATAGATGATTGTCTAAAATTTAGCTAATTTCAGCTTTGAAAGTAGTATAAGTTTATCATGATTACCAAAGAGAAGCTATATCATATTATTTTTGAGTCTGATACCCCGCCGGGCAAAACTTTTGATGTAGTTCTACTGATCGCTATTCTGCTTAGTATGTTGCTGGTAATGCTGGAAAGCGTACAGCAATACAGCGACCAATACGGCGAGTACATCCGACTCGGAGAATATATATTTACTGCCCTTTTTACTGTCGAATATGTGGTTCGTATTTACTGTGCCCCCCGTCGGTGGAAGTATGTAACCAGCTTCTACGGAATTATAGACTTAGTATCTATTATTCCAACTTTTTTAAGTATTCTGATTGAAGGTTCTCAATACGCGCTCATTATTCGGGCACTACGGTTACTAAGAGTATTTCGGGTACTTAAGCTCACTCACTTTCTAGGTGAAGCTGAGGTACTGAGGAAGGCCCTTCGTCAAAGTATTGCTAAAATAACGGTCTTCATCGGGGTGGTGCTGGTATTAATTTTTATCGTCGGTTCGTCCATGTATTTAATCGAAGGCCCGGAAAATGGATTTACCAGTATTCCGGTCAGTGTATATTGGGCGATTGTTACGCTCACCACAGTAGGATACGGTGATATTGCCCCCCAAACAGTAGCTGGACAAACGTTAGCTTCGGTGGTTATGATTTTAGGTTACGGTATTATTGCGGTTCCCACGGGAATAGTTTCAGTTGAATTGTCGCGAGCTGATACCGATCATTTATCTCACGGCGACCGAGTAAAGAAGAAAGCTGATATGTGGTTCTCTAGCTTTAGCAGTACCGAATGTGCTCATAAACCTATCAGTTGGGATCGGATTGAGAACGCAGATATGAAACATTCACAGCCTGTAGAATAAATGAGTAAGAGATGAGTCATCTCATGCTCTATAGCTTGCTAAAGTTTGGATATATTAGGATAATTTTGCAGTAATGCACAAAATGTGGTTTAAAGCTCTATGACAGTGGGTAAGAAGTTACAATTTTCAAAATCTTTCTGTACCTTTACAAACTCTGATTACATTATGGCACATTCATATTTTTTATACACAAATCTACTTAGGGGTAGGCGCAGTTCTCTCAGGCGTATCTTAGCTTAATACTTTCGCGCATCTTTACCCTAGTCATAATTTTCTTTCTTTTTTCTTTTCCATGAATTTTACCGTTACCGTAGCTACGGCGGCTCACGAACTTTACGCCGAAGCAATCAGCCAGTTAATTCAGCAAGCGGCTATAGAACGAGGGACCGGCATTGCCAAGCGACCCCCTGAATACATTAAACGAAAAATGCAGGAAGGTAAAGCGATTATCGCTTTGCAAGAAAATCAAGTGGCGGGCTTTTGTTATATTGAGACCTGGGGGCACCAGCAATTTATCGCTAACTCCGGTTTAATCGTTCACCCAGATTATCGTAAACATGGTTTAGCCAAGAAGATTAAGCAGGCTGCCTTTAAGCTATCTCGCGAGAAGTATCCCAAGGCTAAATTATTCGGAATCACGACTAGCTTGGCAGTAATGAAAATCAACTCTGATTTAGGGTACCGTCCGGTAACCTTTTCAGAATTAACTACCGATGAAGAATTTTGGAAAGGTTGTCAGAGTTGCCCGAATTACGATATTCTCACTCGCAACGACCGAAAAAATTGTTTGTGTACCGGAATGTTGTACGACCCCAAAGAAAAAGAAAGTAAAAAGTGGAACGTGCGTGAACAGATTAAAAAGTACGAGCGTTGGCTGCGACTAAAACGAGAAACCTTTTTAAAAAAGAAACAACCGATCCTTAAAATAAAATTGTTTGCAAAATCATGAGTAACACATCGGCTAAGAAGAAGCCCATTATAGTACTTGCCTTTAGTGGAGGGTTAGACACTTCGTATTGCGCAGTTTATCTACGTCAGCAAGGTTATCGGGTCCACGCAGTTACCGTTAATACCGGAGGCTTCAATCATAAGCAAATAAAAGACTTAGAACGGAGAGCTAAAGAGTTAGGGGCTGAGAAGTTTGAGATGCTAGATGAAACGAAGCGTTTCTATAAAAAATGCTTACGTTACCTTATCTACGGTAACGTGCTGCGTAATCATACGTATCCGCTGTCAGTAAGTGCTGAGCGGGTTTTTCAGGCTTTAGCTATAGTACAGTACGCGCAAGATAGTAAAGCTGAATATGTAGCTCATGGTAGTACTGGAGCCGGCAATGATCAGGTACGCTTTGACCTTGCCTTTAGAATTTTATCGCCAAAAGTCAAAATTATCACACCAATTCGCGACCAGCAGCTAAGTCGGCAGGAGGAAGTAGAATTTTTGAAAAAAAACGAAATTGACTGGTCGTGGGAGAAGGCTAAATACTCGATTAATCAGGGTATTTGGGGAACATCGGTGGGCGGTCAAGAGACACTAACTTCCAACCAATCGTTGCCCGATGAAGCGTACCCCAGTCAGATGCTAGGTATTGGCTCGCAAAACGTTACCCTGGCGTTTGAAAAGGGGGAAGTAGAGTCGTTGAATGGCAAGTCTTTTAAGCATCCCATTGAATTGATTCAGGAGTTACAGCTGATGGCAGCTCCATACGCTATAGGGCGAGATACGCACGTGGGTGACACCATTGTGGGAATTAAAGGAAGGGTAGGTTTTGAAGCTGCCGCTCCACTAATAATTATCAACGCTCATCAGCTCTTAGAAAAACACACGCTGGCCAAGTGGCAACTTTATTGGAAAGACCAATTGGCTACTTGGTACGGTATGATGGTGCACGAAGGGCAATTCTTAGACCCAGTGATGCGGAATATTGAAATGTTTCTAAAAGATACTCAAAAGCTAGTTAGTGGTGAAGTACACCTTCAACTACATCCATATCGCTACGATTTGCAAGGAATAAGTTCACCCCACGACTTAATGTCTTCTAAGTTTGGCGACTACGGTGAAGCCAACAAAGCTTGGACCGGCGAAGACGTGAAAGGGTTTACTAATATTGCTGCTAACGCCACCAAAATTTGGTTTGCGGTTAACCGAAAAGAGCGTGACAAAAGCTAGGATAGGAATAGTAGGTGGAGCAGGCTATACTGCGGGAGAATTAATACGAATTCTGCTGAATCATCCTCGCGTAACAATTGGCTGGATACATAGCCAAAGCCAAACCGATGAGTTGGTTACAACAATACACCAAGACTTGATAGGCGATACTGAACTAACGTTCACATCCAAGCTAGACTGGTCCGCGATTGATGTATTTTTTTTGTGTAGCGGACATGGTGCCTCCCAAGCATTTCTACAGGAAAATAATGTTCCTGATACCGTAAAAATTATTGACCTAAGCCAAGATTTTCGCCTAGCTAGTTCGTCTCACAACTATGTGTACGGACTGCCGGAGCTGAACAAAAATCAAATCAAAGAAGCATCTCGTATTGCTAACCCAGGTTGTTTTGCTACTTGCATTCAGCTAGGACTACTACCTCTAGCGCAAGCTAGATTGTTACGCGATGATGTGCACATTCATGCTATAACCGGATCAACCGGAGCGGGGCAGAAACCTACGGCTACTTCTCATTTTAGCTGGCGAAATAATAATATATCAATCTATAAAGCCTTTCGGCATCAACACCTACGGGAGATCAACCAAAGCTTGCTCAGTTTGCAGCCAGACTATTCAGCTAAACTAAACTTCTTACCGGTTCGGGGTAATTTTACTCGGGGCATTTTCGCCAGTTTGTACACCACTTATACTGGTTCGTTAATAGAAGCACAGAGGCTTTATCGGCAGTTTTATCAGGATTCTCCTTTCGTGTTCTTAACGGAAACTAATCCCCACTTAAAACAAATTGTCAACACGAACAAAGGCCTAGTCTACCTAGAAAAGCACGAAGATACCTTGTTAATTATTAGTATGATTGATAACTTACTGAAAGGTGCTTCCGGCCAAGCGGTGCAGAACTTAAATTTTATGATGGGATGGGAAGAAACGACGGGTTTACATTTGAAAAGTGGTATGTTCTAATAAGTATGAAACTAACATCAATCATAGTCGTCACGCTGATACTCTACTCATGCCAATCGAAAGAAGCTAACAAGTCTCAGGATACTATTAGTGAGAAAGAGATTCAAATTGCCAAAAATCTTATTCAAGGGGCATTTGACGATCTATGGGCCGGCGTTGATTCTACCAAGATCAGTAATTATCATACCGATGATTTTATAATTCTGGAGCAGGGAGAAATTTGGGATAACGATCGGATTAAAACCTATATGCGGCAGCAGTTAACCAATGCTGATAGAGCGAAGAGAACGAACAGGATGGAATATATCTCGATAGATAAATACGGAGAGTCTATGCAAATTGCCTATTACAACTTTGCTGAATTTACCCGCGCCGATACTCTGGTGGGGAAAGCTCGATGGTTAGAAAGCGCATTAGCCGTAGCCACGAAAGACGGATGGAAGCTGAAAATGATGCACTCAACCCGGGCGAACGAATAATGTATAACATGTTTAATTCACAAAAGAGACTATCTAAACTTTTGGTACCTTAACAAAGAATAAACTGTTCAATTGCTCAGATAGAACGGACAATTTTTTTTTGCTTAGGATTTAAAGTAATCTAGTAACTAAGGTTGTGGTGAGAGAAATTTTTGAAACTGGTCGAGTGGAGTGAGTGAATCAGTGTGGTAAGTAAGCTTCTCTCGAACCCACTCACTTGCGCGAACAATCGCTCCTTTGTTGTGCTCGACTTGATGGTGAGTTTGTAAAATTTTAAAATACTCAGCTAAGTCCGCTGCTTGTTCAGCCGATAATTTAAATGATTCTGATTCTTGCAACTCAGGTTGTTTAGCGTTAGATCGAAGAATAAAAGTGAGTGAATCAGCTGAAATTGTATCGTTCTTGAGTAGTAGTTCATCAAAAAATAGCTTAGGTGATAATGATACTATATAAAGTTTACTTTCATCATAAACATAGAAGCCGTTATCATTCATACCGCTGACAGTTAGACTATCTAAATGGGCTACAGATTGCGAGGTTATAAAGTTGTTTTGTAATACAAATTTCCTTAGAGCCGCTTTGTTATAATAAAATGGAAAACTCAGCTGAGACAAGAAAGTAGAATTGAGACTGTTACTATCCAGATAGTTAATGGTGGTGGTACTATCACTACTCCAAAAATCAAGAATAATCTTGGTAGAATCAGACCAATCAGGCAGGGCTTGCTCAGTATTGGGCAGGCTCATTAAAAATGTGTCTGCTACTTGTACCACCATTTCTTCTAAGTATTTAAGAGCTGCATTATATTCCATTACGAATTCAAGCGAATCTTCGTACCAAAATATCGGGTCTTTATAAGCCCCAAGTTGTTCTCGATTATCTTTATTTGAAGCAGATATGTTCCATCGTACCTGCTGTAGTAAGTTGCGTTCGTGCTGGTCAATTATAGAGTCTTGTCCAATTTGATGAATTAGTGTCGAGAAGTAATTGAACAGTTGGCCGGCCTCTTCAAAGCGAAGCTTTCGTAAGCGGCGGAGTGATTGCCGACGCATGCTATCTAGTTCAGTGGCTAGCTGTTCGTTGCGAGTTCGGTTGGTTAAAGAATTATTAAGCGAATCAGCGCGTCGGCCTTCCTGAGCGAGCAATGAGTCTAGCAAAATGCCTTCGTAGTAATTGATGTATTCATCTCGAGCGATTTCTTTCACCGTTTGGGTCAGCACATCATTGTGGAAATGTACTCGGTGTATCGGCTGTCCGGTCACTAGGGAGAAAAAGCTTTTGAGAGTTTCAGCACCCTGTTGCTGAGCTTGTTGAATAATATGAGCTTGGTGGGCGTAGAACACTAGTTTCTGAATACAGTGCTCCTTCACGCGCTGCGCATCTTTAAAGTTTACTGGCCCCTGATAATCAATAATTTCAAAGCCAGGCACAGCCCGTTCGGGAATAAACCAGGGGTTGATATCAGCGTCTAGAATTTGAGGTTCTAATCCAAAAAAATGAAGATCGCCGGTTTCCTCGTGCAAGTAGAATGAATTTTCATCGAGCTGACCAAAATCAAAACCTGCTTTTACCCAACCGCGCCCCACTATCGCTAGCTGCTTCTTTCGCTCGGCTCGGGGCAGTTCTGATTTTTGTTCGCTGAACATAAAATCCTGAAAGCTGGCCGTAAATTCAAAACCATCGTTGAGGTAGCGTTTAAAGGCTCCGTCTTCAACCGACTGCTGCTGGGTAGCAAGTTCTTGGTAAAGATTTAGTAATACCTCGGCTTCAGCCCGTGAGTCAGGGTTCCAACTTCTCTTTTCGGCGTTTTGATATTTCTCTCGCCACAAAAATTCAATGGTTTGAAGGTAGAACGGGTGTTTGGTCAAACTGTCCGTTAGGCTAAGAAACCCTATTTTTTCAAGAATATTATTACGGCTAACGCTTTGTAAGGCCTTTCTTCTTAAACCATCGTTTCGTCGGTACTCTGCTAAAAAATCTTCGCGCCGTTCTTTTTTAGGAATTTGTTGATACTGGTATAAATCATATAACGCATACTTTATCTCTCTGTAAAGATCATTAGCTAATTGCTGGGTATTATTTTCTTCAATCAACACTAGTCTTGACTCATCAAGTGAAGAAATAACTTCTCCGTAGTACTCGGCAGTAACTAACTGACCAATTTTCTGTACTTCGGTTACCATATTGGCAGTAGTACCTAGTTGTAGTCCATTTCCGAAGATGCCAAATGGATTAACCATAAAAAGTAGTACAACCAATGCAATGATCAGCACAGCATCTAATACAAATCGCCAGTTACCGAAAAGTAGGCTAATCATTGGCGCTGGGTTGGGTAAGGTTCACTTTATCGATTAGTAGTTCGTCGCTACTAAAGGAAATATACACTTCCTCGTAATTAAGAGAACGAAGCAACTGCCGAAGTAGCGTGCGTGTATGGTTCTGCGTAGTTTCCACAATACCCATGTACTCTAAATTATTACGAATATCTAATTCAGCGTCTCGGAAAAACGATTCCTGATCAGCCACGCTAATACTGTTTAGAAAAGCTTTAGGATTAGAAATTACAGAATCCTCTTGGAAGCTACTCGGGGGATACGAAAAGTTAACAATTTTTACCGGAGGTAGCCGCAACGTAATCTTTTGACCTTCAATCTCAATATCGCCTTCCTCGATCTGCGATAAGTCAACTCCCGCTTTAATCTTAGCTTGGGAATAGGCTAAAAATCGGGCTTCACTAAGTTTTATAAACCAAGCGATTTTTTTAGTTTTGGTACCGTGAACAATTTTCTCTACCGTAAACTCAGTAGTAGCTAAATCACTAGCTTGCTGAATCTTACCTACCACTAACCCTCGATCTTCTGATTTGCAGGCCAAAAGAAGTCCCATGAGTAAGTACGGTAGAAGACGGTTAACGAACATCATACCCTAAACTTTTGGTTGATTTCCTGTATAATTGAAAATAAGCAACGAGCAATTCGGCGCTGACCCTGCGAACTAAGTAAAAATTCTGCATCTAACCGGTTATCATAAAAAAGATTTTCTACCAAGAACGCGGAACCCAGGGTTTTGCGTAGCACGTAGAATGTATCACTTTGGTGCTTCTTTTCGCGATCTTCATCGCCGTCCAACATATCTTGACGAAATTTGAACTCAGGAAATTCTCGTTTATACCATTTGGCAGCAACGGTAGCCAGTTCATCACTTTTGGTTTGCCCTACACTGGTCCACACCTCAAATCCTGATGCTCGCTCACCCGGTCCGGATATTCGGTGACTAGCGGCATTGCTGTGGATAGATAAGAAGTAGTAACTATTATTGCGTTCGTATAATTGATTCGCCAAATTTACCCGGTCCGGTAAACTAACATCTTCTTCTTTGTTAACAGTAAGGTTGTGGTAGGGAATGCCGGCCTCATCCAGTAAGTTAATTAGTTGCTGTCCTATTTTCCGATTGATTACTCCTTCATAAATTTGAGTGCCATCGTTAAAGGTATACTGCTTTCCTTGAGTATTGTACTGATCACCGGTCATTCCACCGTGTCCGGCATCAATAATAGGGATAAACCCTGTAGAAGTTTTTTCATCATTAATAGAATAAATTTCGGCATACTTGCGATAGGCGGTTCGTAGCTTTATATCGTATTGATTGCGCTTGTAGCCTGAGCCATTGTATCCGTACGCAAAGCGATCCCAATCGTAATTGCCTCGGTTTTTCTCTGAAATGAAGTCTATAAGGGGAATACTGTCTACTTGCTTGGTTTTGATAAATTCTAGAAAATCGAGAAAATGGTAGTACTCCGAGACTTCTTGTTTGCATTCAAAGTCTTTGTAGTCACTATAGAATGGGTCACTTTTACTAACTCCTTTTCGGACTCGTCCCTTTAAATTATGAACTAAATTTTCGCCTAGCATCTGAAATAACCCCCATGAAGTGGCATACACAGCTGCTTTAGGGTCAATTGTTCGAGCAATCTCCAATCTTCGGTATTCGTCTTCCCCACCAAGATAATATTCGGTAGTCCAACTGGGATAAATAATTGAAGGATGTCTACGTCGCCAATTCTTGATCTCTGCCTCGGTGAAGCCCTGCTTATTAAGCCAATATCTAAACCGATGACCTTCAAAAAGAATTTTAGGTTTTCCGTTGGGTAAGTGCCCTTTACCTGATGATTCTACTTCTACTACGGCTCGCACCACTGGCATAGAAAGTTCAATTCCTTCTTCTTTAAGCTGATCTAAAGCTTCTTTTATCCCTTCGTCGCTTAGCACTTTACTGTGCATATTATCCCGCACCTGCACAAAACCTCCTTGTAGATTGGAAGGTAGCGGTGATAAAGCTGATTCTGAAAGTTGTTTTCTTGCTTGAGTGAGTGGAGTAGGGGAGTCTTCGCTTTCTTCTTCTAACTGGTCCATCTCCCAGTTTTCCAGTTGCAGTAGCTGGTCGTCTGATTCTATACCAGTTGGTACTCGTCGGGGTTTGGTTATGTTTCCCGCTTCATCTTTTACCTCAGGCGAATTGGTCGTCCACCGACGTTGCAAGTACTTTAGCGACTTATCTCCAAAGTAAAAAGCGATCATCATCAGAAATGCCGTTTCGAAAAACTCAAACTGTTGGCGAATGAGAGCCAGTTGGTCCCCTGAATAGTATTCATTACCAAAGCTGACAATGAGTAAGGACAAGCCACCTAGTAGTAAGGTGAAAGCAATCATTCCGCGTACGGTGCCCGGCGGCAATCCGAATGTTTGACTTCGGTAGGGGTTTTTATCAGGAGCTTTTACATCTTCTGGATTTACGGGGAAACCCATTTTTTCTCGCTTACGAGCAGATTCAATTTTTTCCCAATCTTCGTCGGTTAAGCCATAATTAATATTATAGTGGTATACCGACCACATAAAATAGCGAAGGAAAACGGCTACCCAAATTATTGAGACAACCAGTCCCATCGCCTGAAATATATTTTCGTGGTGCAGATATACAAATAAGGCACCAACCAATCCTACTAGCGTAAGTATAATGGTAAGTAGTCGGGTACCGGTAAAGAAAAAGTTATGATGAGGGTTCGGTCGACCGTCAGAATTAAGGTGATTTGTTTTGAGATGTTTGATTGCAAGCCACATTACGATTCCTACCGCAGCAATAAGAATAGAACCAATAAATACGCCCTGTACCTCTCGATTAACTCCTAAGCTAATTACAACAATTAGCGATATAGTAATTAGTAAAGTGCCACTCAGTTGTATTAATAGGATTTTAGTCGGTCGTTCGGCAAACCGATGAGTAAGCCGTTTAAACCAGATTGAATTCTCAGAGTCTTTCATAAAGGTTGTAGTTGAAATTGCTCAAACCAGTCTTCGTCTACGATACGGATAGTTACTATCTCGTTGACCTGTAGTAAGGCATTAATTTTTTTATACAGTCGCTCGAAGGCTATACGGGAGTGAGTAATCATTTTACTAGGCGAAGAAGAATTTACTCCATCGGCAACAAGTATGCAGCCATCGGTATCGACATAAGTATTACCGATATGGATATAAATATTGCTGAAGTTGGGTACGTTTTCTAATTCAAGGTGATAGGTGAACCAGGGGAATCGCCGTCGATAACTTTCAGTGAGTGGAGTATCTTGCTTAAGGAGGGCAATCTGGTAGGTTCCGGAAGGAATTCGGGTTTTACCAGTTACTTTTTCTGATCGGTGAGTATCTTCTAAAGTATAGGCAAAGAACTTCTTTTGTAGAAAAATTAGCCCTAATGACGAATGCCCATCGTCCAAGTAGCGCAAAACGGTAACAGCACTGCCAGTTGAGAAACTTTCCGCTTTATCCTCTTGCTGAAGTTTTCGTTCTAACTCTGCTACTTTATGCTTTAATTGATCGTGGGCAAAAGAGAAGGGGGCATCGGTAGGAGGAGGAAGTGTTTTCGGCTCGGGTTTTAAAGAACTTACTACAGCTTTAAATCCTTTTTCAACTAGCAATACTATGTATCCAATAAAGACAATAATCCACAACCATATATCTTCCAAAAGCAAAGGATTCTCGAAAAAGAAAAGTACTACAAATGCGATAAGTGCTACAAAAAGTAATGCTCCGAATTTTTTCAAGATTAGTTAGTTATTCCGCCATCTACTTATTGATTATAGAGCAAATGTTTGGTAATAGCGAAAGTTGTACTCGATATCCTATCCCTATTAGTTAGTATACATGCAATCGGAATGTGTAACCAGCTTAGTAAACTACTTACAAAAAAAATTAAATAAGAAAAAAAAAAATTGTTATGGAATTAATATTATGTTAATCAACTCTCTTATATTTAGCTTTAGTAAATGAAATAGGTAATTCACATAGTAGGTAATTAGAAACATATGAATATAAGCTTCACCGACAAATAGCAGCAATTCATTAACGATCAGGTGGTCAGCGGCGACTTTCAAGATGCTGGTGAAGTGGTTCGCGATGCGATGCGTTTGCATCAAATTTATTCTACCAAGATATTAGAAGAACTACTGGTGGAAATAGCAAAGGGATAGAAGGGGGCAACCAGTCCATATGAAGTAACGGTGTTTTACTAAAGAACATCACATCATTTCGGATAGAATTCGAGTTGTTTGAGTGTTGCATAGTCACCAGGATCAAACTCGAAATTTTCACGATTCTGTCGCCGAAATATTTAAATTTTCAGTGGTAGTTTATGCCTACTAGTCACAAGATTATTGCGTAGAAGTTATGTATAAGACTCAAGTCTCGAACTTTTTAATAATTTTCCATTGAATTCACTGTTTTTTATAAAAGAACCAAATGTAAACCGTTTCACTGGGAGGGGCTCTATTGCGAACTCGCTACGAAGAGTTAATGGAAGCTGATTCCAAAAAAATTTTCTATGCTGATCTGGTGAGCAGATCAATCGTTTCTAATGGAGACACCACTGTTAATTCACTTTTTTGAAAGTCCTTTTGATTTCGGGTTACCAGATGGGTGATCTCTGCTCCATGTAACGCCGCACTATAGTGAAT
>NZ_JBARYM010000486.1:0-11275 GCF_049647865.1 Tunicatimonas sp.
TTATCCAGGGCTACCGCGGCTCGCTGGGGTCCAAAGTCGCAGGAAGGAAGCCAGGCTAAGCCCCCGGCTAGTAAGGCGGCTTGTTTTAGGGCAGATCGTCTATCCATTTAGCTATCTATTTCTAGTATCAATACTTCGTAAGTTCGTAATTATTCTGCAAAAAGAAACCTTACAGAGCAGTTTTTAATTGATCGCTGTAGTGGTCAGTGTTTAGTTTAGTATGTTTACTATCTAGTAGTTTAAAGATTTGGATTTATTAATATAATACGCCCACAATAAGGTCTTGGCAAGTTTCGTCATTTGAAGATTATGATAAATACTATGGATAGCGTACGAGGCTTCTTTTTCAGAATAGTGAGCCTTAGTTTCATTCTTACTCTTCTCTTTGTGAGTAGCACCTCCGCCCAGCTTCCGCTCGATTCAGCTGGATGGACGATCATCCAACCATCGGAGACTTCAAGAATAATTTACGTGAGTGCCTCCGAGGGCTCCGATCAAAACAATGGACTCTCAGAACAAGCACCTGTTAAGTCAATCAGAAGGGCTAAGCAACTGGTTCGGGATACGTACCCCGATCATATTTTATTGAAAAGGGGCGATACCTGGACAATCAGCGAAGGACTAGGGTCTTTTTATTCCGGAAAAAGTGCTGAAGAGCCGATGGTTGTTTCGTACTACGGTAATGAAGGTGGGCGCCCCCTCATCAAAACTGAGCGTCCTTTTTTCTATTTGGAACGCGACGAAAGGTCACATCTAGGGTTTATTGGGTTGGAATTTTATGCCTATAAACACGATCCTAATTCTCCTGATTACGAAAGTGAAAAGGGAGTGTCGGCAATTTCCTTCATTAACGCCCGTGGTGAAAATATATTGATTGAGGATTGCAAGTTCAACTACATGCAAATGGGAGCTTACACCACCGGCAGCGGAAAAGAAGGAAGAGCGACGGTAGGAGCATTAAAGAACTTTAAATTCAGACGTAATATCTGCCTACATTCTTGGGCCGGAGATTCTTATCATGTCCACGAGAAAAGAACGCGAGTACAGGGTATGTTTATCTACGGAGTGGAAGGGATTTTACTCGAGGAAAACTTATTTGATCACAACGGGTGGAATGAGCAGATTGAAGGAGCCGGTGCCACTATGTATAATCACAACATATACATGTCTACGAGTAACCCGCATTCTGAAAAGATTTTAATCCGCGGTAATATTATTGCGCGAGCTTCGGCTAACGGACTGCACTTGCGTTCTGGCGGATACGTAGAGAATAACCTGTTCGTGCAAAATGCAAATAATGTAAATCTTGGATACCACGGAAGTGCCCCGTTGCCCAAGGCGTTTGCTGTGGTTAGAGGTAATGTTTTCCAGGAGGTAAGGCTAATGGATTCAACTAATACTGCTTACCCCCGAACTGCTTCCGTTCGAGGTATCGGAGACATCACAATACCATCGGTTGTAGAGGATAATATTTTGTCAAACTGCATTAATGTAGCCCGGTTTGCTATAGATATGTACAATAATAAGTGGGGTTTTGGGGGAGAGATGGTTCAACGTAACAACATAGCGTATAACTGGGTCAAGAAGAATGACAAGCCTAATCCCGCGTGGCCCAATCCTAATAGGACAATCAGTGACTACCATAAATCTATTGGGAAAGAGGCTTCTACTACTGCTTTCTTGCTGGAGGCGAGAGAGCGACCGCTTAAAACGTGGTGGCCGGAGTATTCCGCTGACAATGTTAACCAGTTTATCAGAGAAGGATTCTATGGCCAATAGGTTCAGGCTATTAATTCATCTGGGAAGAGAATCTCGGCGGACGAACAAGTTTTATTGCCAATCGGATACCTTGTTAATCCCGCTTAGGTAGAAGAGACATAGTTTTGTTAGAATCAATAAGCTGCTGGAATGAATCACTAAAAATCAGGATACAGTACCTTGATCATCACCAGTACGGTAGTTAAATAAATAATTGTAACCGGCAGGCCAATACGGAAGAAATCGCGAAAGTTGTAGCCTCCGGGTCCGTACACAATAAGGTTGGTTTGGTAGCCAATGGGAGTAAGAAAAGCAGCCGAGGCTCCGTAGGCAATGCCCAAGTACAGTGGCATACCGTCTATCTGCAAAGTATTGCTAACAGCGTAGGCTAACGGGAACATGATAGAAACGGCTCCTACATTAGTAATAAAAGAAGTGAGGATGGTTGTGATAACTAGCAAACTTGCTAGCACCGCCATAGGTCCTAACGATGCGGTAACATTCAGAATCTGCTGAGCTAGCAACTCGCCGCTTCCGGTGGTAATCATTGCCTGACCTAACGCCAACGAAAACACCAGAATACCAACCATGTTCACATCAACGTCACGCTTTACATCGGCCAAAGTTATCATTTTCAGACCGACCATAGCAGCAAAAATGAGCAGTAATGCGGTGAATAACGAAACAAATCCTACCAGCAAGGCCCCGATAGATGCGAACACCGCTACCAAAAACAATAGTGTCTTTTTGCGTTTGGGTTGCAGAAATTCTTTTACTTGAGTAACAATGAAAATGTCCCGATACAAATCTACCCGATTACGAAAATCGCGGCCAGCGTACAGCAGTAGCAGGTCACCCTGCCGGAGTTTAATCTCCCCAATTTTTCCACTCAGCCGTTCCCCATTCCGATGAATAGCGACGATAGCCGCATCGTAGCGTCGGCGAAAATCAATTTCCTTGGCAGTGTAACCAATTAGATTAGAGTGAGCACCAACGACTGCTTCAATTACTTTTACGGCATCTCGCTTTTTGGTCTTATCGTACTGCGGTAACACCAGTCCTCGCCCATTGCTGGTTAGGTCGAAAATAAATTCAGTAGCCCCAGCAAAAATTAGCACGTCGCTTTTTTGGAGCTTTTCCCGAGGTTCTACTGGGGAGATCACTTGCTTGGCCCGGATAATTTCTACCAGATACATTCCTCGAAGGTTTCGTAATCCAGCTTCATTGACGGTTTTTCCAATCATTGGCGATGATCTTTCTAAAGCAGTCTCCACTAAATACTCCCGTCGGTTTTCCTTGAACTTATTCAGAATATCCTCATGGTTAGGCAGCAAACGATAACCAACTAGCACAATAAACAGAATACCAAGAACACAAACTGTCCCGCCAATCAGTAATAAGCTTAACCCGGAGATACCCCCCACCCCATTGCTAATCATAAAGCCGTTTAGTACTAAGGTAGTAGAGGTACCCACCAGCGTAATCATTCCACCCATAATAGTGGCGTAAGACAATGGAATAAGTAGGCGCGAAGGACTTACATTATACTTCCGCCCCCAATTAAACACGTAAGGAGTCATTAGTGCTACTACCGGAGTATTGTTGACGAAGGATGACAAAGCAGCTACCTGTACCATCATTCGTAGTAAAAAGCCTCGATAGCCTAGCGGAGTATCGCGCTTGCCCAGATGGTAAAAGCGGTCGATGAATGATTCAATCTGAAAGTTTTTACCCAACGCTGAACTCAATACCACCAATAACACTACGCTAGCGATAGATTCATTGGAAAAGCCCATCAACATTTGCTGAGGAGTAATGATCTGAAGCAGTACTAACCCTAGTACAATACCTAAAAAGCCAACCGCCGGACGCACCCACTCACGATAAATGGCTACGAATAGCAATAGAATGCTTCCTAAAGTGATTATTTGCTGAAGATACTGAGGCAGCATACGGAATCTTAATAATCTACTTACTCTAATTGCGAAGTTAGCACATAAAATTTGTGTTATGATGTTTAAGTAGTACAGTTCTTAGTGGTAGAGTGTTACGGTAGACAGTATGCCGGTTTGTTTTGGTTTACCAATTGATCTAAAACTATTAATTGACAGGAGTGAATTATCAAAATCTATACTACAACCGCATCCATAAATTAGTACATTAACACCCTAACACCTTCGCACCAAAACCATGCCCCAATCACTACCCTCTTTAAACCTACCCTCATTCACACCGCGTATTGTTATTGAAGATTCAGGGCAGATGATTTTCGATATCTTCCGAAAAAAATATGTAGCCCTAACCCCCGAAGAGTGGGTACGTCAGCATTTCGCTCATTACTTAGTCGATCATTTACATTATCCTAAGTCGTTGCTTAAAATAGAATGTGGGTTAACCGTAAATGGTCAGAAAAAGCGAGCAGATATCGTTGTTTTTGGTAAGGACGCTCAGCCTTTCTTGGTAGTGGAGTGTAAATCTTATAATGTGAAACTAGGCGAGCACACGTTCCAGCAATCAGCTTGGTACAACTATACACTGCAAGCCCCTTATCTAGTTATCACTAATGGCTTACGCCACTACTGTTGTCGTATTCACCACCACCAGCAACGCTTTGAGTTTCAGCCGGAGTTGCCAGCCTATATTTGATTACTACCGCGAGAACTAGTCTATTTAAGATTTATCGTTAACCGATAGATTTGATTCAAAAATTTTGTTAAGGTAATTTAGAGGGAAGGTGTATAGCTAAATTAGAGGAGTTTGAGATTGTCGACGAACCGGTCAATACATTTTGTGAACAGAGAAACTTATTGCCAAAAGATCTTAGTGGAGCTTTAGCAAATATGTCTTCCTTAATTCCTGGTCTTAAGTGTTAGAAGCTACTTCTAAAATAGGCCAATAGTAATGCCTATTTTGTAATTGTTTACCTCAGGGCCCTCACCCGAAGTAAAAAGATCAGAGAACATATACTGCCCTGTTAAGGTAATACCGCGGAAACCCACTTTTGCGTAGGCCCCGTAGCGCCACGGGTTAAGGTTATATCGACGCTTAAATTTATCTTCCTCGTTTGTTCCACCGTCTTCGTACTTAATCTTGGTAAACGAATTAATTAGGCGGCCTACGCGTCCCCCTATCGCTGCGGTGAAGCCTCGGTAGTTTTCTTTAGCAAAGAAACGCACCTCCAACGGAATGTCTAGGTAGTGAGTAGTAAGCTGAGTTTTTCGAAGATTGGGATAGGTAGTGGCATCTAGCGGAACGAACTGGGTAGAATCCTGCTCGTCACTTAGTGTGACTCTACCATCAAAACTATAATTAACAAACCCTAGACCCAGCCCCGTATGTAACGAAAACTTAGATTCGCCAATAGGGATGGGATACAGGTAGTAAACATTAAACCCTCGGGAACCCCAAATTCGGGTCTCCAAATCATCAGGGGCATTGTTTAAGAAGTTAAACCCAAAGTCTATTAGTAACATACCGGGCAAATCAGGTTGGGCACCTTCGGGGGTAGTGGTGGTGTCTTGCGCTTGAGCTGAAGTAGTGGCGATAAGCAAAGAAAGGGCTAGCCCTCCTAAAAATTTTTTGTAGTGTAACACGTTCAACTAATTTTCTCTAGGTTTCTTATAATACGTTGGCAAAGGTAAAATAATTATAGCAGGGATTAGAGGCTTCACCAACAGTTCGTAAAAAAACGAAGCTTTCTTTCCTGAATTGTTCTTGCCTGGAAATGAATTTATTGCTTATCTTTGCCCTTCGGTTATACGAATGGCCTTGTAGCTCAACTGAATAGAGCACCTGACTACGGATCAGGAGGTTTTAGGTTTGAATCCTAACAAGGTCACTATAAAGCCTTCTATCATTGCGGTAGAGGGCTTTTTCATTTAGTGGTGAGCTAATGGTCAAGCTCTAAATTTTAGGTGTGTGGTTTTCTATCTAACTAACTACAAAAGCAAAGCTGCTCAAGCTAACTTTAGGCATCACCAAAATATTCTTTCCGCTTTCCAAAAGACAAAATCTATTTATTCGCAATCACCGATTGCTCCGACAGATTATAGATTGTACCCCCTATCACTGTGACTACTCCCGCTTCGGCGAATAGCGCAAATTGCGTAAAATTCTCGTTTGGGAAAAAGATATTAGACATCACCGTGGTGCCGTCATCACCAAATAATTCCACTGAAGCCACATCAATGAAGAGGTGCATACTTAAGGTATCTCCATCTCCTACCCGCTCGGCAGTAAACCTTCCGGGAAAATCATTTGAGAAATCTGTTTTCCCGGCGTTGCTTCGGTTCACAAAATATTCTTGATCGGCCAGATTATAGCCTATAATTATCTCTTCGTTTAAGCTATTGAACAACTTAACTCCTACTTCGCTCGCGGTGGCTTCACTCAAATTAAAATCCACTTTAAGTTCTAGCGTTGAGGTTGGCTGACTAAGTTTCGAGCTAATGTCTTGGCTACCCTCTAAGGTAATTGCCTCCAGGGCTACGCTATTTTTCCGTAACACTTCCAGTTCGTCTACCGGTAGAGAAGCTACGCGTAAGCCCGCTTCGGTTTCTACTAAATGTAGCGTTCGGGGTATCGTCATGGCACTGCGCCAAGCGTAGGTCGGTACCTCTTGTCCGTACTGCCAGTTACTCATCCAGCCCAGAAAAATACGGCGACCGTCTGCTTCGGGTATATCCGACCATGTTACTCCGGCATAATTATCTTTTCCAAAGTCTAACCAGAGCGACATATCTTCCGAATTATCATTAGTAAAAGTTTTTCCGTCAAAATCTCCTACAAAATATTGGGTTGCCGAACCACCGTTTGGTCCACCCGGATTGATACTGAGCAACAGCACCCATCGTTCTTCACCACTATCGGTGGTCAGCGTAAATAGATCAGGACACTCCCATACTCCACCGTGCGAACCACTATTTTCGCCAAACTCGCTCATGTAATTCCAGTCGGTAAGGTTGGATGATTCATAAAAGTGCACCCGATCATCCACCGCCAATATCATCACCCACTTTTGGTCCGGATCGTGCCAAAACACCTTCGGGTCGCGGAAGTCTTTAATCCCCGGATTTTCTATTACCGGATTATCTTCGTACTTCGTCCAGGTGCGCCCCCGATCATTACTATACACCAAACCCTGCACTTGGTAATCATTGCGGTCTTCGTCTTCTCCCAGCGGATTGTGGTAGGTAAATATAGCGACCATCGGCGGATTACCTTCCGCTCCCAGACCCGAAAGATTGTTATCATCCACTACGGCACTACCCGAGAAAATATAGCCCAGGCTATCGGGGTACAGCGCGATAGGTAAATGCTCCCAATGGACTAAATCTTCGCTCACGGCGTGGCCCCAATGCATCGGTCCCCACACATTACTATCAGGATAGTGCTGGTAGAACAAGTGATACTCTCCATCGTAGAAAACCATTCCATTGGGGTCGTTCATCCATTGTTCGGGTGGAGTAAAATGATAAACCGGTCGGTATTGTTCACCAGTGTCTGTAGTATCAGTTGTTACTTTGGTAGATTCTGAGGAAGTAGACTGACAGCCCACTGTAATTGCTAATAATATATTAGTTACTAGAATAGGTAGAGCTTCTTTCATTGCTAATTAATTGTACGATATAAAGAAATTATCAGTAAAAAAGGTTCTTAAAGAGCTAGGAACAGCATCTAGTTTATGGAAAAAATAGGGCAATAAAAAACCCAGCCGTAGCTGGGAAAAACTCATTACTCGTGAATATCCTCAAAAGAGCCTGTTTTTTACATACCGGCAAAGCAATACCTCGTTCATCTCCATCGCTTTGGGGTATAAAATGTAAACGAAAATTAGGAGGATTATTCCAGAGATACTCAGTCAAAAATTGGCATAACTTACATGCAGTGCCCAAATTTGCTAATAAATGAATAAGATAAAAATTGTTAGCCTTGCTATTTACCCCGGTTACCCAGCCAAACGCCTACTGCGGAGAGAATGAAAACAACGGCTAGGCCAATGAGTAGAATTGTGTTAGTATCCATAAGTTTGGTTAGTTAGTCTTATTCAAGCTGAATTTGAGCGAATATTATAAATTTTCTGCCAATTAATAAAAAAAGCGACACAGTTTTACCTGTGTCGCGTCAACTAACTGTTGTTAATTGTAAATATAGAGATAAACTCGGTGGTTAGATTAAAAAGTAAAATATACTTCTTGTAAGTTCAAAAAATCGAGCCTATCTACAACCCTCACTTCACCTATTATTAGGCAAACCTATTGCCAAAAAAACTATTTTAGCGACGGTATATCTTATATCCAACAACAATCAATTGAATATCAATTATTTATAGTCTTACTCCTTCTTCATTGCAGTATTTTTTGCCTGTGCCAAAAAGTTAAATTTTACTAAAAAGGGTACATAATTCCCCACCAGTGGGTAGTACGAGCTACTAATCCCCAATGGTTGAAAACTACTGATCAAGCCACGCTTTAAAGGTTGATACCCGATCGCGACTTACCAGCACATCGCTGTCTTTACTGTGCTTAAGGTGAAGTTTAAGGCGGCCACTAGAGTACGTGATAATATCATCAATAGCCGAAAGGCGAACCATGTATTTGCGACTGATACGGAAAAACTGAGCCGGATCAATCATGTGTTCTACCTGATCTAGCGGGTAGTCAATAATATAGTGCTTACCTTCCGTAGTTTGCAGGTAGGTTGCTTTGGCCTGACTGAAAAAAAACAATATCGCTTCCGTAGGAATGGCCTTAATATGTTCGCCTATCTTCACTATAAACCGGTTCTTGTACTCTGTTGGTTGTAGCATCTGCAATGCTTGTTGAAGCTGGGTTAAATCTGGTACCGATGATGTAGTTATGTCAGCCTGCTTTTGATAGTAACTATAATACTTCCCCAAAGCCTTTTCTAATTCTTCCTCATCAATAGGTTTGAGCAGATAGTCGATGCTATTGACCTTGAAAGCTTGAATGGCGTACTGATCGTAAGCAGTGGTAAAAATAATGGGAGCCGTGATACTGACGTGCTCAAAAATCTCAAAGCTCAGTCCATCCGCCAGTTGAATGTCCATAAAGACCAAATCAGGGGGCGGATTATTCTGCCACCATTCCACCGATCGCTTTACTGAATCTAACTGGGCGATAATTTCCGCCTCGGGAACAAATTGCCGGACTAGTGCAGTAAGATGCTTAGCCGCCGCCTTTTCGTCTTCAATAATCAATATCTTCATACCAACTGCTTTTTTTGGGTTTGTAAAATCAGCAGAGGTAAGCGAACTACGAATCTATCGGGCCCATCCTGTATCTCTACTTCCCGTCCCGACAAATGGGCGTAGCGCGACTGAATATTTTTTAACCCTAAGCCCGACGAATATTCGTGCGAAGTTTTAGGTTGTAAAGTATTTTCTATCACTAGCGTAACTGGGCCATCGGAGTAAATACGGATACTTAACGGCTGTTCGTCTGAAACAATATTGTGCTTAATGGCATTTTCTACCAGCATTTGTAGTGATAGGGGTAAGATCATCGTATCGCTTTCCGAGACTTGAATATCCACCTGAAGATTATCCTCGAACCGAATTTTCTGAAGAAATATGTAGGCATTAACAAACTGTAACTCATCGCGTAACGGCACTACCTCCTTCTGCTGATTATCTAGCACATAGCGGTATACATCCGCTAGTTTCTTGATGAACTTAGCCGCCTGCTTCTGATCTTCGTACACTAGCGAGGTGAGTGCGTTCAGACTGTTGAATAGAAAGTGCGGGTTTACTTGGTTTTTGAGTGATTCGTACTGCGAAGCCACCCGCTCGGTTTTTAGCCTTTCCGCTTCAATAGCGGTCTGTCGCCAGCTTAATAGAAAGCCTCGACTGGTTAGAAAAACCGTAATGACGATAGTAATGCCTAACGGTAAGTACATATTTTCCAGATAGTACCCCTCCCAGGTAGCCACGCAATCGCAACGAGGTTCCCAAATGAGTTTGGCTGCCGTGAACTGAACTAACAAAATAGCAATAAATGAGTAAGTAAACATGGCGGCAACTCCCAAGACTAACCGCTTGATTGGCTGATCAATCCACGGAACCAGCCGAGTTAGATAATCACTTAGATATCCGTTTCCTTCACTTAACAAAAACGTGTAGGCCACCGACATCGCTACACTGGGCCAAATACGCTCTAAACCTTCCCAGGAGGTAAACGATTGAGGTGCTATTAATATCATGATAAGTACACCAATCAGGGTTGAGAATACCAGAATAGATGTTACCCGTTTAAAGATGGGAATACGCATTAGATGAATTTTCCCTAAAGATAATGAATCATTCAAATTGGGGATGCAGTGGATGACCGCCTGTTCTGATAGCGATCTCATGGACTGCATCGTTGCTGGGCGGCTTGCGCCGTAGCTTCACCCCAATGAGGCATTAAAGTATCTTGACTATCCATTTGCTTAAACTTCGCCACGGCCTGGCCAATCAAACCACAGGCTTCGGAAGTGTTGCTCTTGAAAAATTGGGCGGTGCCGTACTGCATCTGTCCCAGTAATAAAAATGCTCGGGGGTTATCAGGATTCATCTGAACCGCCTGCGCCAGCGTTTGGGTAGCTTTCCCGGCCAGTTCCGGGCCACGACTAGCAGGGTCAACCGTTACCCGAATCATGTGTAAGTAGCCTTGCAACGTTACCAGTTCCGATTCGGCGGGGTTAATTAGTTTCGCTTTGTCCAGCAACGCTTGCGCCTGATCCAAGCTCTGATCTTTTTGTTCAGCCCCTCCACTTCTAGCCGCCTGGATAATGTAGGCGTAGCTAGCGTAGTACAGTGGAAGCCACTCGTCTTGCTCAACCTGAGCAATGCGTTGAAACTGGTTCGCCGCTGCTTGATAAGTTTCAGGCGACGCTGCTTCTTCCAGTTGACTAATAGCTTGCTGCATAGCTTTTTCGTAAGCAGGATTACTGGCAAAACTTAGCGTAGCAAACCAAAATAAGATGACTGACATAAATAAACGTTTCATAATTTTAAAATTTAAAGAGTGTGTATACTATCAATTATTCGGTAGTGATTGTTAAGTTGTCATTAGTCAATAACCGTCTGTGTGGATGACGGCCGCACAGTTCAACTGCTGAGTTGTCCTTCGTCACTTTCAATTATCCATTGTCAACTGTTCATTAGTCCTAACTCTTCAACCTTCTACCCTCCAACCTTTTACCTTTTCATATTTCCATCAAAGTGTATCTAACTGATTCTTCATTTTGTCTTTACTCAGTGTGATGAACATGCCCACAAAGAAAAAACGAGGAGCGGTAGGCCGCACGGGCATACGATCGTAGTTACCGGATTCATTGGGCTGCGAGGCATAGTTGTAACCGAAAATGTTATCCCGGCCTAAGACATTAGTAGCCGCCGCGTAAAGAATGATGTGTTGCCGAATCAGCCAGGCAGCATTTACACTCAAGCTATGAAAGGCTTTAGTCCGATCGGCGTGAAACTCCGGCTGCTGAGGGTTGAAATACGGTCGTCCGC
>NZ_JBARYM010000487.1:0-11900 GCF_049647865.1 Tunicatimonas sp.
CTTATACTTTGTCAAATCCTCTTATTTATCCTTCACAAATTGGCGCATAGAATTATTCTGCTATGCGAAAAGTCATTATGTTACTATTGCTACAATACACTGCTTTGAGCGGTATTGCCCAGCATTCGATTCAGTTCATAGAATCTGCTATTACCGCCGACGGTATCCTGGATGAAGCCGCATGGCAGCAGCTAACTCCCTACCGTAATTTCCAGAATTTTTTTCCCATCAACGAAGGTCCAGCGCGGCTTGATACCGATGTGCGGATTTTTCAGGATGGAGAATACCTCAATATTGCGCTGGTCTATCACGATTCTCTATCGGAGATTAGAGTGAACAGCCTGAAGCGGGACAACTACGAAGACGGTTTTCATCTTAGCGATTGCGTAGGGGTAGTTATTGACCCCTACGGTAACCAAAATCGTGGATACTTTTTTGCCGTCAACGGACAGGGAGTTCAGTTGGATGCGCTCATTGCCAATTATGATGATGCCAACCTGAGTTGGGATGCGCTGTGGGAAAGTGGGTATAGCGTGCAGGGTACCGATAAAGTGTACGAGATGAAAATTCCGCTGAGCACGTTTAGCTACAATGAAAGTATCTCAGACTGGAATTTCCAATTTTATACCCGTGATGCTAAGGATCGGATGTATACCGTATGGAATAAGTTCGAGCGCGGTTTCTTGCAATATGATACACGTTTTCTCGAGTCAATTGCCATCGAGAACCTACAACCGTCTGAGCTGGCTAAGACCACGCTGATTCCTTCCGTCACCGCCGGGTACGAACGGGATGTAGTTGCGGAAACCGAAAAGGTTAGAAAAGCTAGTATTCAACCTAGTGTGGATGTACAGTATAAAATCAGCGATGGACTCCGGTTGGACGCTACACTCAATCCTGATTTCTCGCAAGTAGAGGTAGACCAGCAAGTTACGAATCTGACGAGGTTCAATATCGTTTTTCCGGAACGACGGAATTTCTTTATAGAGAATAGTGATATGTTCACCACCCTGCAACTCGCCGACGATATCAATCCTTTTTATTCGCGATTTATCGGAGCGTCCCAAGATATTCTAACCGGACTCAAGTTGTCGGGCAACGCATCTTCAAACACCCGCATTGGCCTGCTCAATGTACAAAGTAAATCAGACGAGAACGAAACTTCAGAAAACTACACAGTAGCCTCAGTCAAGCAGCAATTCGGAAACAATTTCAGTACCACAGGTTATATCATTAATCGCCAAAGTACGCGAGACTGGGCTTTCAGAGATGACTTCAATCGGGTAGTTGGGCTAAAAGCCAACTTCTTGAGCATCAATCGAAAGTGGTCAGGTTTTACGACCTACAGCCGTAGCGACAGCGACGGGCTAAGTGGCGATCGTCACGCCTTTTCTGCTGAGAGTAATTACACGACCCGAACATTGTCATTTAGTACGAAGGTCAATACGGTTGGTAAGAATTACTTAACGGATATTGGTTTTGTCCCCCGAATCAGCAACTACGATGCCCTCAGGGACACCGTCATACGCGAAGGGTATACCCAGTTTTCCCAAAGTCTTGCCATTAACCATTTTCCCCAAAATCAGAATTTCATCCAAAGCTATCGGCCCGTAAATGCCAGCGTAGACCTATACTGGGATGAGCAGGGCGAGGTATACGAAGCCAACTATTTTTACAACACGGGCTTGTTCTTCGCCAACCAAACCTCAACCTACTTATCGATTTTCTACGACGACATCCAACTGAAGTATGCCTTTGATCCCTTACGTAACGGAAATCTCATTAACCCCGGTCACTATAAAAACTCAGCGATCCGAGTAGGCTATAACAGTGATTACACTAGAAACATCTATGGCTCGGCAAATCTACAGTTTGGTTCTTTCTACGGAGGAAACCGTACCCGACTGGAAGGCACGTTAGGATATCGTTTCTTACCACTACTCAACGTGGTACTGAATCACGAATATAATACCTTGACGTTCGATGAATTGGGTAGCCAGCACCTCAATCTGTTTAGCCTGGCGACTGAGATTTTTTTCAGCAATCGCCTGAATTGGACTACCTATGTTCAGTACAACGAGCAAATTCATAACTTCAACATCAACTCCCGGTTACAGTGGGAGTATAAGCCGCTATCCTTCGTCTATTTGGTTTTCTCAGACAACTATTCCGAGTCCTTCCAACATAAAGATTGGGGCATCTCATTTAAGGTAAATCGGCGTCTAAATTTTTAGACTACTTATATTCCTCACCTAATGCGCTAAAACGGAGTATCAGATTGTCCGCCAGTGCGGTGAAGCGAAAGCGATGACTGATGATTAATTATTATTCATCAATCACTAATCATTATTCATTCGTCATTATTCGTCAAAAGCCAAAGGCTGATTTACTCGCTCGTGCCAGGGTAAGCCGTACTGGTTGAGCGCTTGCATAAATGGATCGGGATTGAACTCTTCTACGTTGTACACTCCGGGGCGTAGCCACTGGTTGGTGAGTAGTAGCATGGCGCCAATCATGGCGGGAACCCCAGTGGTGTAAGAGACGGCTTGCGCTCCTACTTCCTGGTACGTCTGGGCGTGGTCGCAATTGTTGTATACGTAGTAAGTTTTCTCTTCACCATCTTTCAGCCCTTTAATTTGGCAGCCAATAGAGGTTTGCCCCTGATAGTTTTCGCCGAGCGAAGAGGGTTCGGGCAATACGGCTTTCAGAAACTCTAGGGGAACAATTTTACGCCCCTTAAACTTCACCGGATCAATGCGGGTCATTCCTACATTTTCCAGCACTTGCAGATGAGTAATGTACTGGGGAGAAAACGTCATCCAGAAGCGCGCCCGCTTTAAATGCGGGATGTTCTGTGTGAGAGACTCTAGTTCTTCGTGGTACAGTAGGTACGACTCCCGCTCGCCAATATCAGGATAATTAATAGGTTGATGGATTTCCAGCGGCTCGGTTTCAATCCACTTTCCGTCCTCCCAATAACGTCCGTTCTGCGTAATCTCCCGGATATTTATCTCAGGATTAAAGTTGGTCGCGAAGGCTTTACCGTGGTCACCCGCGTTACAATCTACTATATCTAAATAGTGAATCTCATCGAAATGATGCTTCTGCGCGTGAGCGGTGAACACTCCGGTTACTCCCGGATCAAACCCGCAGCCGAGCAGGGCCATAATCCCCGCTTGTTCGTAGCGCTCCCGATAGTCCCACTGCCACTTGTACTCAAATTTGGCTACCTCGCGCGGTTCGTAGTTGGCTGTATCCAGATAGTGTACCTTCATAGTCAAACATGCGTCCATGATGGTTAGGTCCTGATACGGCAGGGCTACGTTGATTACCAAGGCGGGGTCAAAGTCTTTCATTAGAGCAATTAGGTCCATTACCCGGTCGGCATCCACCTTGGCCGTGGTGATGTTGGTCTTAGGAAATTTTTTACGAACCTTTTTAGCAATCTGATCACACTTCGATTTTGTGCGACTGGCCAACAATATTTCAGTAAATACCGAAGAAACCTCGGCACACTTGTGGGCCACTACATTACCTACCCCTCCGGCACCAATAATTAAAATTTTACTCATGGTCAGTTAACTATAAAAATCTGAGATGGAACATTACAAGTTTAAGGTTTCCAGGCGAGCTTTGTTATCATCTGTAACATAAAAGACCTTAAAGTTGTAAACTTTCCTAACCTTGTACTTATTGAAGAACTTTTTTACTAACTCACGGTTGTACCTACAACAGATTGAAACACTACTATGCAGATTGAACAGGAAATTCAGCAAACTAACTTTAAGAACCCTTTCCATAAGGCAGTACTCAATATTAAGTTTACAGCCAATTGGCTATCTGGTATTTCACTGCCGATCTTCAAAAAATACGGCATCTCTGAGGAGCAGTTTAACGTGCTTCGCATTCTGAAGGGGCAGTACCCTACTCCATCTTCGCTTCAGCTCGTTACTGAACGTATGCTCAACCGTATGTCTAATGTAACTCGTCTGGTAGAAAAGCTTAGAATCAACGACTACGTTACTCGGGAAATTTGTCCAGAAAATCGACGGAGGGTTAATATCTTAATTACTGAAAAAGGTATTGATTTACTGGAGCAGGTATCGCCCGAAATTGATGCTGCTCTGACGGGCGAAAACCAACTCACTAGCTCCGAGATTAAAGCCTTAAATCAGCTTTTAGATAAGATTCGCCAGTAGCTTATTTTCGCACTTGCCCTTGGCCGTAAACCAAATATTTGTAGCTCGTTAGCTCCGGCAAAGCCATTGGACCTCGGGCATGCAGCTTTTGCGTGCTGATACCAATTTCGGCTCCCATACCAAACTCAGCACCATCGGTGTAAGCGGTAGAGGTGTTAGCGTAAACGGCGGCGGCATCTACTGCCTGCATATAGGATTGTACTATTGACTCATCTTCGGCAATAATGGCCTCGCTGTGCTTCGAGCTGTACCGGGCAATATGATTGAGCGCTTCATCCAAATTAGCTACCGTTTTGATGGACATTTTGTGGGAAAGAAATTCGGTGCCAAAGTGCTCTGGAAAAGCCGGATACAAAAGCTCATCGGGATATACATCCGACAGTACGGTATAGCTCAGTTTATCGGCATAAATCTTTACATCTTCAGTAGCCAGCTTCTGCGTGATTTCGGGTAAATCTTGAAGACGTTCTTGATGAATGATCAGACAATCTAAGGCGTTGCAAACGCTCACCCGGCGGGTTTTAGCGTTAAACACAATAGCTTTACCTTTTTCTAAGTCACCACTTTTGTCAAAGTAGGTATGGACAATACCGGCTCCCGTTTCAATTACGGGTACTTTCGCATGTTCGCGCACGTAGTTAATTAAGTTTTGGCTTCCCCGAGGGATAATTACATCTACCGAATCTACAGCGTTGAGTAGCGCATGGGTAGCTTCCCGAGAGGCAGGTAACAAACTCATCAAGTTCTGATCTAAGTTGTGTTTTTCCAGCACTCGATGGATGACTTCAGCAATTGCCAGATTAGAGTATTCAGCATCGCTACCCCCCTTCAGCACGGCTACGTTTCCGGCTTTCAGGCAAAGGGCAAATACGTCGAATGTTACATTAGGTCGGGCTTCGTAGATTACTCCCACCACTCCTAGCGGCACCGATTTTCTAACGAGGCGCAATCCATTTTCTAAAGTTCGCTCTTCCAATACTTTTCCTAAGGGAGAAGGCAAGTCGGCCACCTTTCGCATATCTTGCGCTATTGCTTCAATTCGTTCGGCGGTAAGCTGCAAGCGATCGTACTTAGGATTAGCTGGATCCATACGGTTCAGATCTTTCTGATTTTCTGTTAAGATAAAATCAGTATGAGTGACAGCAGCGTCGGCTACGGCCCGTAGCACATCATCAATAGCTTGATTAGTTAACTGCAATGCCGCGCGACTTGCTTGTTTTATAGCGGCGAAATCAATGGTGGTTTCAACGAGAGTAGGCATACTAGTTAGATTTGCGAAGTGGGAAAGTTACGAAAGCCGCACCAAAATGGCTATTCTACCTTCAGTTTATTATTCCACCTACTTATGAATATTTTCAGTAATTATTTTAGAGAATAGATGATAGTGCAACAGTTATTCACGCAAACGACGACTAATTCTGGTGAAAGAAAATAATCCGTACCCAAACACCAAAACAGAAATTATAAGCATAACCCACCCTATAATTTGAAAAGCTAAGTCTTGAGCAAAGAGCTTCAGAAACGTGGCTCCGGTAGCAAACAACATAATAGCCGTGCGGCTGTAAGCCAAAAAAGTCCGTTCATTCGCCAGTTTTGTGCGCTCTAACGCTAAATCATTATTGTTCATTACTACACTACAATTGATAAGGAAGCAAGCTTTCCGCTATTTCTGAAGAATAGATCATATTAGCTAATTATTGATTAGAGAAGATCGCGACGGTTGGCGAAATTATTGTATCATAGTTTTAGCGACTCTTCATTTTCTTATAAACGCTTTCATTGATGAAAACTATCATCTTCTTTTTCTTGACACTGCTTCCCTTACAGTTAGTTTACGCACAAATAACGTGGGGAATATACGCTGGCGGGAGTCTCTCTGATATTGCTTTGGTTAATGAGCCCGACGGAATTGATTTTTTTGATGATAATTCTCAGCTTAAACCATCCGCTTTGGTTGGAGTTTACGCTTCTTTGCCGATTGTTACGAAAATGAAGCTAATAACAGCTTTACAGTATTCTAATAAAGGATCTAAAACAACGAATCCTTGTGGTAGCACTTCGCGAATAAACCTACATTACTTAAGCGTTCCGGTATTGGTCCGCTACAATCTATTTGATCGTTGGTTTATTGAAGTAGGACCGGAGATTGCCTATTTGATTACTGACCGAAGTGGTAATAATACTCTTGACTTTTATGAGTCTCTCGACTTTGGAATTAATGCGGGTCTGGGCTATTCTCTTTCTGAAGTATGGAGTGCTAAACTGCGCTATTACGTAGGTCTATCCAGTATAATTACCGACATACAATTAACTGATACGAACGGAGCATTAATAGATCATTCTTTGAAGCTACAGAATCGTTTCCTACAGTTATCTTTAGCTCGCCAGATAGGTAGCTTTTAACTAATAAAGGCCACAAGCGAGTGTGACCTTTATGCTCTCTGAGGAGCTTACGTTGTTGTAAAGTAGGGAAAAAAGTAGTAAAACTGTAAAATGAAGAATTGTCAAGAATTCCCATTACATTTTTTCTAATGTACAAAACAATAATCAAAAAAACACACCTATTGCTATTTTTTGAAAATTATTTGCATAAATATACTACCATTATTCTACCTAACCTTCTCTGTATAGGATATTCCTTCCTAACTTGCTTACATGTAAATATTTATACCATATTTTGTAGCTTAAAGCAGAACGTATTTCTTGACTTAAACCACATTTGTATCGGCGATTGGTGAGCCGACTTATATTTATGCCAGCTAACGGAACTGAACTCAAAAAATCATACCTGTCAGAGCAAGCCACTTCCCCTAATAAATTGGGAACTTTCGGAGGAGTTTTTACTCCCTCTCTACTTACTATCCTGGGGGTAATTATGTATCTACGCTTCGGTTGGGTAGTGGGTAATGTAGGGCTGATTGGTACTTTAGTCATTGTCACGCTTTCTACCAGCATTACTTTTCTAACCGCTCTATCTATTGCCTCTATTGCTACCGACACTCAGGTGAAAGGAGGCGGGGCGTACTACATGATTAGCCGCTCGCTTGGAATAGAAGTGGGGGGCGCGGTAGGTATTCCATTATTTATTGCTCAGGCTCTTTCGGTAGCACTATACGTAATTGGGTTTGCCGAAAGCTTGGTAGCCGTTTTCCCCATGCTCAATATAACCCTGGTAGGCTGCGTAGTCACCGTAGCGATTGGATTGTTAGCACTATTCTCAACTGAAGCAGCTATTCGCACTCAATATTTTATTCTGGCTGCCATTGTTATTTCTTTAATATCGCTGGTACTGGGTAGTCCGCTGGAAAGTGCCCCAACGGAGCTAGTGGGGGCAGCACCCAATCAACCAAAGGAAGGATTTTGGATCGTATTTGCCGTATTTTTTCCCGCGGTAACGGGTATTATGGCCGGTGTAAATTTATCGGGTGATCTAAAAGATTCAGCTAAATCAATTCCTAAGGGCACTTTTTTAGCAGTAGGTTGCGGCTATTTAGTGTATATGGTTTTACCGATCATCTTAGCCAGCCGAGTTGATGCGAATACGTTAATTAACGATCCCTTGGTGATGCGACGTATTTCGTTCTGGGGCGATGCCATTCTACTTGGTGTGTGGGGAGCTACGCTATCCAGTGCGGTAGGCAGCATTTTAGGGGCTCCTCGTATACTGCAAGCCCTAGCTCAAGATCAAGTACTCCCTCGTAGTTTTCACTGGTTAGGAAAAGAGCACCCTGCTAGTGGAATTCCTCGAGCCGGAACAATTTTTACGATGATTCTGGCAATGATCGCCGTAATACTCGGTGACCTAGATATGATTGCCCCCATTCTTTCTATGTTTTTCTTAACCACCTACGGGGTACTAAACGTAGCGGCTGGTACCGAACGGCTATTGGGCAGTCCATCGTTCCGACCGAGCTTTCGTACTCATTGGTTTTTCTCTTTGTTAGGTGCCATCGGTTGTGTGGCGGTTATGTTTCTTATTAATCCACTGGCTACGCTGATAGCAATTCTGTTAGTAGGAGTTACGTTTATTTGGCTAAAGAGAAGAGGCTTACGAACCACCTGGGGTGATGTGCGACGGGGCATGTGGCTAGCGCTTACTCGATCGGCTTTATTACGTATTGATCATACTCCTGACCCCAAAAACTGGCGCCCTCACCTACTGGTACTATCCGGAGCACCGACTCGTCGTTGGCACCTGATTGAGTTGGCTAAAGCTATTGCCCAGCGAAGTTCGCTATTAACCGTGGCCACGGTACTAAAGACTGATGATATCGCCTACGACCGATTAAAATCATTGGAGGGTAATATTCGGGATTATCTGGAAGAACGAGGTGTAGAAGCACTAGTAAAAGTCACTTCTGATGAAGACCCATTTATTGGCGGAGTGCGTTTGGTTCAGACGTACGGCATTGGAGCATTAATTCCCAATACTATCATACTGGGCGATACTCGAGAGTTAACCCACCACGGCCCTTATTGCGCCATGATTCAGCAGTTTTACCAAGCTCGTCGTAATGTGGTGATTGTCCGGGATGATGAAAAAGAAGGTTTTCAGCGGAAGCATACGATTGATGTGTGGTGGGGCGGTCTTCGTAAAAATGGAGCCCTGATGATGATTTTGGCGTACTTGATTAGCAACGACCCCGCCTGGCGATCTGCCAAGATTACAGTGAAAATGGCCGTACCCTCCGAAGCTGCAGCAAAGGATGCTAGAGCAAACCTAGAACAAATCATCCAGAATATGCGGATTTCCTTTCAGCATAAAGTTATTGTGAACGAGCAGACTTCCTTCTGGACATTACTTAAGCAGGAGTCGCAATCGGCAGACCTGACAATGCTGGGGTTAGCCGAGCCTAACGAAGATTTTTTAGCCTACTACGAGCAGCTCTCGGAGCGAACCCAGGGGCTATCTGCTACCATGTTTGTACTAGCCGCCCAAGAGATTGCTTTCGAGGAAATTTTACTGTGATGATTAATAAACGTATGCATTCATGCCTATTCCAAAGTAGTCTGCTTAACTAAAACTACTCCGGTGACCGCTGTGTAGCGTATCTTACCTGAGTTTATGAAGAAAAACCTCGTGTGGTAGCCATCTTAGAATTCCACCCAACTATTTTAATTCAGTCACTTCAGGAATACCGTAAGGCCCATCTTTCAGTAATACAATGGATGGTTCTGAATTGTCTGATTCACTTACAGCTCGTTGGATAGCTGCTTCCGTCATTTGAACTACCTTTTCCTCATCGGTAAAGGCTGGCCACTCAGACTGGTCCACTAACTTCCAACCCGGCACACCCGGCAGATGCTCATATTCAGCATCAGGAATTTCTAGGGCACAGTAGATTAAGTTGTTATCATTCTCAATACGGGTGAGCACCTTGCTCCACATCTGTACCTGCCACTGTTCCTGAATCATCTCCCACTGCGGATCACTAATCATCTCTAAGAACTTTACTTTTCCTTGCTCCGCTAGTAGTTTCAACGATTGTTTATAACCATGCCCCCCCACTGGATCAGTATCTGTGTTTTTGGCTATAATAATGATCTGACCACCCGGCTTCACCGCTCGGGCCGCTTCAATAGCTGCTTTCCCTGCTTGGTAATGGTTAATTCCGACAAACCCCGCTGGAATGATGACAATATCGTAGTAATGCTCTAGCGGAACCACTACGTATCCCCGAATTTTCTCTACCGCAGCTTTATGCGCTTCCACCAAATTACCGGCGTACACTCCAGTTATGCGCTTCTCGGCATCTAGGGTAGTGTTCACCAAGAAGTCACAACCGGCCATTTTTGCTACTTCCAACGATTCATCGTTAAGCGGATTTCCCTCTAACACCAAGTCGGCTGCTTTGGCTGAACTCAAAAACTTAGCTCCGTGGAATATTTTGAGTGTCTTGATGCCCACAATACCCGGACATATTCCCTTACGTCCGCCCGATGCTCCCGCCATAAAGTGGCTTTCCACCAATCCGGTCACAATCTTCAGATCAGCTTCGTAGTACTGTCGGTTTACAGTTACTTCCGAACCGCGGGAGGTAGTTCCTAAATTAATTAGATGATCGTTATTATCGTACTCATGGTTGGTCACGCGTACTTTCCCCAGTTCCGATTCCTGCAAACCCAACATCTGTTCAATTTCATCAGGCTCCATGTTCCGGTGCGAACCCGCTCCAATAATTACCGTAATCTGCGATTGAGCGAACTCAGCTTCCAATAAAGTACGAATGATATAGCGCATAATACCGTGCTCGCCCCGGTAGGGCACCGGCCGGGTATTGTCCGATACCACAATCACTGCTTGAGCATCAGGATTTTTAGAGATTTTCTCCTGCGCAATAGCTAGCAACGACGGTGAGTTTATAGGATTCGCTAGAGCATCAGTAATACCTTTTGGCAACGCTATCGCTTCTGGGTTTCCCGCCATTCCTCGCACATCCACCGGGTAGTCGCAGTGGACATCGATAAATCCGGGGCCGTATTCTATTTTTAGTTTCATGCTTCCTCCATCAGTTAGTTCATCTTAAACGCTTCCGAATGGGAAACGCCTCAGATGGATTCTTTACTAGCAATTGATCAATATCTGCTTCAGTGAGGCCGAGCTTTTTTAGTTCAGGAACAAACTTTTCAAATAATACTGCGTGGCTGCGGTACTCACCACCGTTGGGTTCACCCACGCGGTACCATCCGGCATCGCAGGAAACGAGTACCTGATTGAGAAACCCAGCTTCTTTTATTGCTTTCACTTGCTGAGCATGATCGATATAACTACTTTCACTCACGCCATCCAATTCTACCCAAGCTCCTAGCTTAGCAGCCTCTAGGTGGTTTTCGTAGCCTTTGTTTTGCGCGTGCACCCAAATAAACGCACTCGGATGAACTCCGGCATCCTGAACAATCTGTAATTCTTCCAAAGCGGCTTGCGCGTCGCCAGTGTGGGCCGCAATGGTTAGTCCGGTTTCGCGGTGAGTGAGAGCGGCGGCTCGTACTAACTTTTGGTCGTAATCTACCAGTGGACCATTATTAACGCCAATCTTAATAAACCCCGGGTGGATGTTGGTACCATCAATACCATTTTTGCGCTCATCTACCCACCGTTGCGCGAGTTGTTCGGGCGTTTCCTTTGCTACGTAGTCCGGCAGAAAAATACCGTTGCGGGCTCCGTAGAGTCCAGTATTAGTTAGTATGTTTAATCCGGTAGCTTCCGCTAATCGCTTGAGTAAACGAGCATCGCGACCCAAATAATTTGGAGTACACTCTACAAAAGTCTGACAACCCAGCCTCTTAATTTCCTGCAAATAGGGAAGTATCTTCTTGAAGGCTTGGTCAGCGTCGTATCGGTCAGTACTCACCTGTTTGGCCCCAACAAAATCTACCAGCACATGCTCGAGGGCCAATGTTACTCCCATCTGGTTGGGAACTAGTCTGTCCGAAACAGTTTGAACATGAGTTTCGTCAATAATGGAAGAAGGCACTGCTAGCCCCGCAAGTCCAGCAGCAACAGTTTGTTTTAGGAAGGTGCGCCGCGATAAGATCATAGGTTCGATAGGTAAGCTTACTTTTAGGACGTTCAAATTATTGCTTTATTCGCACAATCGCTAACTTAAAGTGTGTATGAATACGATACCTGAATATACTACTCAACAGCTTGCTCTACGGAACGGGCAAGACCGTGAAGAGGTATGGTGCGCTTACCAAGGC